>CAZWCL010000025.1:0-15078 GCA_964632265.1 uncultured Hyphomicrobiaceae bacterium
GGCATCGATTGTCCTTCTGGCGGGTTGAGAACGGCAGATAGAGCGAGCGAGGCCGACCGCCTGCGACAAGCTGTTTCGTGAAGGCCGGGCGGCAGGCTCAGGGCCTAGTCGCCCAGGCAGTCTGCTGATATCCGGGCACGTAGTTGCGGTTGTTGATGGCCGGGTCGCGGTTAATGAGGGGGCGCGCATACATTGGATGGCGCATGGAGCGGACCTCGTGTTCAAGGCGGAAAATGGCATCGCCGGTTTCTGGATCAATGATATCAAGGAAGCGGTACTGGTGCTGGTCGCTTTCCTCGGTGATCAGGCCGCGCTCGAGAAGACGACGGTAGGGTCCGGAAAAATCCGCGAGATACACCGCAATATGGTGGCCATCGAACTCGGGCACCGGTGCATCGGTTTCGCGGAAGATCAACTCCTGGCCGTCGCCTGCGGAGACGTGTGCCGATGGGACGCCGCCGGCCTCGGTGGCACGTGCGGGGGCGGCAATAATTTCGTTATAGAACCGGGCGATCGCCGCCGTACTGCCGACCGGGACGTCCAACTCGACGTAAGGCATGCCAAGGCGCAAGGCGCCGAAGGCGGGGGATGGTTCGTGGCAACGGATACGGTTGCCCCAGGGGCAGGTGACGGCAATATGATCCGGTTCCTCGCGGAAGGAGAAGTGGCTGCCATCGAGTAGCGGTGCGGCATCATTGAGACGGGTGAGGAGAGCTTCGCGGCCCTCGAGCACGATGCCGGTGGTACCGCGGACAACCTGAGGGGCGCCCGTTGGCAGGTGGAACTGCGCGCGACCCACGTTGATCCACATATTGTTGGTGCCGGTCATGATGAAGGGGTCGCGGGTGAGGCCGAGCCCCGAGACATAGAACGCGGTGGCAAGTTGTTGATCAGGCACGCGCGTATTGACGTGTTCGAGGCAGACTATATTGCCGAGATCTTCAACGGTTCGATCGAACTTGGTCATTGGTCCGGTACCTTGCGATTATCGCGTAGCTTTTGAACTTTGTCTGACTTTACAGGAACATCTGGGTGTCGGGCTCAAGCCCGATCAGGCAGCGCCCGGCGGTAGTGTAGTTGGTCTGGCGGCCTTGTACCTGCTGCGATGCCGTCAGAGCATCGCGCAAGCGGCGCTCGAAGGGGCTCGATGGGAAAATCGCGCTCGCGCCAGCGGCACGATAAGCGGTGAGCGTAACCTCGACGGCTTCGTTGATGACGTGCGTCGTAGCCAGCTTGAGGTTGACGCGATCGTCGAGCAAGAGCCAGCCCGTCGCGAGTTCGGCAGCGCTGTCCGTTGCAGCAGCGGCTTCATGCAGATAGGCGCGTGCGGCGCGGTAGCGGGCCGTCATGCGGGCGAGATCGGTATGGAACACGGCACTTTCCTTCAATGAAGACGCAGCGCCGCGCGGGGTTTTGTTGAGGGCCAGGTCGCTCAGTGCCTGCAACATCGCTTTGGCGATGCCAAGTTGAAGAGCGGCAAAGCCGACGCCGTAGGCGAGCGATGTGGAGCAGCGATAGAGGCTGCCGGACTCGCGGCATTCGCCATAATCATCGCGATTGGCGGTTTCGTCTTCGGGAACGAAAAGATCGTCGACTTCGAAGGTGTCGCTGGCCGTGCCGCGCAGGCCCATGACATCCCAGACGTCATGGAAACTGGCCTTGTCGCGTGCGAAGATCATCGTGCGGTCGCGCTGCCGGCCGTCCGGCTTCATGTCGGGCGTGCCATCCTTGTTGAAGATGAAACTGTGGCCGCCGAGCAACGTCGCGTGGCCGCTGCCGCTTGCGAACGACCATTTGCCAGAGACACGGTAGCCGCCGTCAACCTTGCGCGCCTTGCCCTGAATGCCGGCGCCCCACGCGAGCGCCGCATCCGCAGGCCCGAAGAGACGATCGGCACTTTCGGCGGGCAGGAATGCTGCAATCATAGCGCAGCCAGCGCCCTGGCTCATACACCAGGCGGTGCTGGCGTCATAGCTGGCGGCGGTCTCGAGAACTTCGGCGTGGGTGCGCAGGTCGAGCTCATCGCCGCCGACGGAGCGGGGCAAGAGGAGGCGAAACAGCCTTTCCTCATGAAGTGCGAGGACAACGTCGTCCGGCAGGCGGCCTGCTTGTTCAATGCGTGGTGCGGCA
The DNA here is from genome assembly GCA_964632265.1 of uncultured Hyphomicrobiaceae bacterium. Taxonomy (GTDB): domain Bacteria; phylum Pseudomonadota; class Alphaproteobacteria; order Rhizobiales; family Hyphomicrobiaceae; genus CAJQQK01. The sequence goes on from CAZWCL010000025.1 coordinate 2,131, forward strand.
GCCTCTATAAGAGCGCCAATGCGCTCGGCACGGACGACTGCATTGTCTTCCCGGCCCTTCATTATTCCATCCATCGTCGCTCTCCGCTGCGTCGTGGCCTAGCAGTCTGTTGAAGAACTCATGTGGACCGCGATCTCATTGAGTTCTTCAACAGACTGCTAGACAAACCTACAACGTAGCGGGGCGCGATGCTATCCGGGGGTGGAAATCTGTGAGAATTGAGATCGCAAGGGATTGGTCGCACAACGATCCGCGCCGGCGTCACTTACGCCAAGAAATCAATCTCGAACGGCCGTCAGAGGTCGTGACGATGGCCGTGGCCGCGGGATGCCGATGACAACCATGGGGAAATGGCAATCGCTTGCGATACTGCTGGTGGCCGAAGCGGCTGCGATGAGCCTGTGGTTCACGACGGCCGCAATCCTGCCGGATCTGCTGCGTGAGGTCGCACTTGGGCCATTTCAACAGTCAGCCCTGAGCAGCGGCGTTCAGGCGGGATTTGTCGTTGGTGCACTCGTCTCCGCCGCGGTCGGCCTTTCCGACCGGATCGATCCAAGGGCTGTGTTCGGTATCTCCGCGATCATGGCGGGGTTGGTCAACGCGTCTTTGCTGGTTGTCGACCCCGCCGGCCCGGTCGCGATCGCGGCCCGCTTTGCGACCGGAGCATTGCTCGCCGGCGTATATCCAGTCGGTATGAAAATAGCGGTGGGGTGGGGGCAGAAGGATCGCGGCCTGTTGGTGAGCGCGCTGGTCGGTGTGCTTACGCTCGGGTCGGCGGCGCCGCATATCGTCGCCTGGAGCGGCGGCGGCGATTGGCGGCTCACTATTGCAGCCGCCTCGATCGCAGCTATCGCGGGCGGCTTGATGTGCTTCGCGCTGGCGCTTGGGCCGTATCACGGGCGTGCGCAGCGGTTTGATATCCGTGCGATCGGCCAGGCGTGGACGAACCGGCGCGTCAGACTGGCGTATGCCGGCTATCTCGGTCACATGTGGGAGCTTTACGCCATGTGGGCATGGATCGGCGTGATGGCCGGGGTGTCCTACCGGTTCACCATGGAGACGGCCGCAGCGGAGCAGTTGGCCAAACTCACTGCTTTTGCCGCAATCGGCGTGGGAGCCGTCTCCGCCTTGCCGGCTGGGTACTTTGCCGACCGGATCGGAAAGGCTGAGGTGGCTATCGTTGCGATGGTGGTGAGTGGGCTTTCCGCGCTCGCGGTTGCGGCAACGTTCGGGGGGCCGGCGTGGCTGACTTTCGCAATCGTGATAGTGTGGGGTCTGGCGATAATTCCGGATTCGGCGCAATTTTCGGCTCTTGTTGCTGATGCGGCCCCGGCCGAACAGGCAGGGAGCCTGATGACGTTCCAGACAGCGTTGGGTTTCCTGCTGACGTTTGGAACGGTGCAGCTTACGCCACTGGCGGCTGCGCTGGTAGGCTGGCCCGCCGTGATCGCGATGCTCGCGGCCGGGCCGGCGTTTGGTATCGTCGCGATGTGGCGGCTCAGAAAGCTTATGGCAGAGTGAGAACGTATCGATGAGCACCAACAGTCACACCCCAGACGGCCAGTCTCCAGGCAGCCACCAGCCGGGCGGCGCTGATCGTGATGACGGGCCGCATCTGAAACCGATCGAGGGGAGTGCGCTGTTTCCGATCGACCCGGGGGTCAGGATCGGACATGCGCATCTCAAGGTTTCCGACCTGAACCGTGCGCTTGGGTTTTATTGCGGCGTACTCGGGTTCGAGTTGATGCAGCGGTATGGTGATGAAGCAGCGTTTCTGTCTGCCGGCGGCTATCATCACCACCTCGGCCTCAATACGTGGCATAGCCGGAACGGGGCCGCACCGGCCGCGGGTACAACCGGGCTCTTTCACGTGGCCATACTCTATCCCAACCGGATGGCGCTTGCACATGCGCTCATGCGGCTCGATCAGGCGGGAGTGGCGCTCAGTGGCGCCAGTGATCACGGCGTCAGCGAGGCGCTCTATCTTGATGATCCCGACGGCAATGGACTCGAGCTCTACTGGGACCGGCCGCCGGCTCTATGGCCGCGTAATGCAGACGATACGCTCGCAATGTTCACGCGTAAGCTGGATCTCGAAGACTTGAGGGCGGAGGCGACCTGAGCGACGGCACTTATCGCGCGGCCTAGCTTTACGAAGGTGGCTTGCGCCGTTGCATCGAGCCAGCTTAAGGTCGTCCCACGCGTATGCTTAACGGGGGGGGGAGTATGATCGGTATCACGTTTAACCGCCGGAGGACGGTGGCGCTGACGGCTGGAGTGGTTCTGGCATCTATGATGGTGCCGGCTACGCGCGCCGCTGCGGATTGCCCTGATAATCCGGATGCCTTGGGCACTTCTCGTGTCGTTGCCATCAATACCGAAGGTGGTCCAGGTTTCGGATTCCAGCACTACAAGTTCTACGATTTTCTGAAGCCTGGGGAAGTGGTGCTCACGTTCGATGATGGACCACTGCCAACGCACACGGTTACTATTCTCAAGGCGCTCAAGTCGCACTGTGTCAGGGCGACGTTCTTCCCAGTTGGCAAGCTGGCGGTCGGCTACCCCGCGATCCTGCGGCGGGTGGCAGCGGACGGGCACACCATCGGGTCGCACACTTGGTCTCATGCAAATCTCGCGCGCAAGAAGATGACGCTCGAGAAAGCGAAGGATGAAATCGAAGAGGCGATCAGCGGGGTCAAGCTTGGTATGGGCAAAGCCGGTGCCCCCTTCTTCCGCTTTCCCTATCTGCGGGATACGCCAGAAACGATCAAATATCTGGGCGATCGCAATATCGCGATCTTCTCAACCGATCTCGATTCGTTCGACTTCAAGGGTGGCAGCGCCAACAAGATGGTGGCGCGTGTGATGCGCAACCTGAAAAAGCGCGGCAAGGGTATCATTCTGTTCCACGATATTCAGCCGACGACGGCGAAGGCGATGCCAATCCTGCTCCGGCAATTGAAGCGCGGCGGGTTTAAAATCGTCCATCTGACAGCCAAGAGCCCGGTCGAGAGCCTGCCGGAGTATGACGCCAAGGTTGCCAAAAACTTCAAAGGCCGCGGTGCGATGGCGGCGCGGCCGCTGAGCAGCGTTGTGGAAACGGTTTCGGAGGAGAACTAAGGTAGCCCCCCGGCGTGGCGCTGCAGTGTGGCTAGGTAAATGCCTAGTTGGCATCAGAGCCCCGACACGCTTCCCTGGTGTATCGGCAGGGAGCCACGCGGTGCGACTTCTCAATATTCTGGGCGCGGTCATTGCGACGGGCGCGGTCGGCGGTGCGGCTGTCATTGGCGGCTGTGCAACCGCGGCGTATCCCGATCTCGGACGCGCGAAATCGGAGGAGCGCGCGCTTTTTATTGGCGATGTGGCGCCGGGCCGGGCGAGCAAAAAGGGCGCTGTACCGGTCGCGGCGCAGTTTTTTAATACGTCGAATAAGACCTATAAATATGTCGTCCTGGGTGTCGTCGCCTATAATCGCGTCGGCGATCCAATCCGGGAGAGGGGCGACGAGACGGCTTTGGTTGATCTGCGCTTCACAGGACCATTGCCGCCGCGGCGGACGCCCGGCATCGTCAAATGGCCGCGAGTTTGGTACGCCAGTGCGCTAACTTGCATTGAAGTGCGCCGGGTCCGGTTGGTGCATATGGATTCGTCGGAACGCGTGATCGAGGGTGGCGAGCTCTTGTCGATGTTGTCGCGGCGGCTGCAGAAGGGATGCCGGGGCGTCAAAGCTTAAGCAAGGCGCTGTGGATGGTTGACGAAACCGGCGGCACGTCGCATAAACATAGCTTCGCGGGAAGCCCGGCGCCGTTCGGCGTGCTGCCTCTGCTGACCGCAACTTGTCATCATCCAGCACGTGTCCGGCGTTAACGGCCTTTTAAGGCTGATTGAGGCAGATGCCGTGCAAACGAATTGGGCCGGTCATGAAAGTTAAAAACTCTCTCAAGGCGCTGAAAGAGCGCCATCGTGATAATCAAGTCGTTCGCCGCCGCGGACGTCTCTACATCATCAACAAGACGCAGCGTCGTTTTAAAGCCCGTCAGGGTTGACCGGCTTCTGTCGAGATCTGCTGTGGATATTTTGACCGCCCGTTCTTTGCGACGGGCGGTTTTTTGTTGGACGGGTGCATGTTAGGCTTGCTGCCACGATCTGAAACCAATCGTCCGCTATCGACATTCTATCGGTTCGTGTGGGTCTTGTTCTTTTTCCAAGTCTCCTCAGATGGGCGTTTAGTGGTTAAGGAGTTCAGTTGATGGCCGTCATGACTTTCCGATCTATCGCTGTTGCCCTTTTGATCTGTCTTTTTGCGGCGCCCGGGTGGGCTCAGAAGGGGGGAGACGCCGGCCCGTTGCCGGATGCGCAGGCGCCGGGCGCCTCGGAGCGGGAACGTAGCCGGGAGAGCGGTCCGGCCGCACGCGGCAAGAAGCGCACGAGGCCGAAAACGCCGCTTGAATTGCTCATGAAGGACGGTATCCCGAAGCATGCGGAGAAGCGCGCTATCCTGCGCGAAGATCTCTATGCATTGCTGGCGACGGCTGCGACACCGAAGGAGGCAAAGCAGATTGCGGGGCAGATAGAGCGGGTTTGGCGCGCGACCAATTCATCCACTGTGGCGGTGCTGATGGTGCGGGCAACACGCGCGCTCAAGGCCAAGAAAAGCGAACTTGCGCTTGAACTTCTCGACGTTGTCGTACAGTTGGCGCCTGACCATGCCGAGGCGTGGAACCGTCGCGCGTTCCTGCATTTCAAAGCCCGCAACTTCGAGTCGGCCGTCGGTGATTTAAGGCGTGCACTGGCGCTTGATCCTAACCATTACAAGGCGCTCGATGGCCTTGCTTCAATATTTCAGCAGTTTGGCGATAATGGCAAGGCGCTGGCGGTCTATGAACAGCTCCGACAGGTCTATCCGCACTGGCCGGGGCTCAATAAAGCCTACGACAACCTCAAGCGTAAGGTCCAAGGCCGCGGCATCTGAGCCGGCGCGGCCATAAGGTTTGTTTGCCTTTCGCCGGCGTGGGGCTCGATGGTTCAACAGGTGCCGGGGTCACTCAGTATCGGCGGCCTTTTCAGGGTCGGCCAGGCGAATCGTCCAACTCTGCGCCGTGCCGGTATCGATTTCGTAAAAGCCACGGCGTGACAAGCCGCGCTCTTCGCAGCTTTTGGTGTCACGGATCGTAAACGACGTATCCCTGGTACACATGAAATGCTCGCCAGACCAAACGCCGCCGCGCTCGTAGTCAATAGCGTGGATGTAGAGATATCGGCTCGGCAGGGTGCCCTTGAGCAGGTTCTCGCAGGTCTGCGATGGAATGTTCCACCAGCCCTCCGTCGCCCAACCTTTATTGTCCTGATAGCCGAGGGCAACACCGATGCGGCTTGGCGTTGCGTTGCAAAGTTTGAGGTCCGCCAGGACCGGGCTTGTGGTCAGGAAAACAAACGCTGCGGCGCACCAAATTCTTTGCATGCGGACATCAGTCACTGCCGGTCCCCCTCTTGGCAATCATCGGATTTGAAACACAAATTCGTGGCCTTGCCTACGCCGTCGATCGTGGTATCGCAAGACACTCGGCTGGGGCGGCCCTTTCATGACGCTGGCACATGTCCGGTGCTGGTTCCATGAGTTGCTGCGCGCCTCTATATATGTGTTTGGACGACGAACACCGATCCGAAAAATAGAAGGAGACCCATGTCATGGCTGACAAACCGAGCCAAACCGAGCTGGAGGCGGCCGCTTTCCGCCGTCTCGTGGCGCACCTTCGCGAACGTAGCGATGTACAGAATATCGATCTGATGAACATGGCCGGGTTCTGCCGGAACTGCCTTTCGAACTGGTATGCGGAAGCGGCCGAGCAGCGCGGCGAGGAACTTTCGAAAGACGAAGCGCGCGAGATCATATACGGCATGCCGTTCGCCGAGTGGAAGGCCAAGTATCAGACGGAAGCAGCACCAGATCAGCTTGCTGCGTTCGATAAGAACAAGCACTGATGCATTGGATTGAAGTGGCACTTTGCGCCGTGTTTGTCTCGAGTGGGCTCATGTGCGGCTGAACGAACACATGACCAGTCTATCTTTGTTGCCGGTGCACAGCGGGGATAACCTTGGCGGTGACGACGGCGAAGCCTTGATGGTGCCTAAAACGGGGGCTACCTCTCAATGAACTGAGAACGGGTCGCGTTGTTCGTATTTCGTCAGAGAGTATGCCGGTTCGCACCAGCCTTCGATGGGCTGTGGGCGGCAGTATCCGGCCCCGTCTTCCGCGATCGCGACCCAGGCATATCCAATCTGCCCTAGGTCGTGGTCAGATCTTACATGACTGAAGCGTCAAGCGCGGAGACTGTAATTCATGACCGCACTGCAGGGTGCTGCCCAAGCGCAGCTCAGACAGTTCATCGAACAGCTCGAACGGCTGGAAGAAGAAAAAAAGGCGATCGCCGAGGATATGCGTGACAAGTTCGCGGAGGCGAAGGCTGTCGGCTTTGATGTGAAGGTGATGCGGCAGATCTTACGCCTGCGCAAAAAGACCAAAGACGATCGCGACGAGGAAGATGCCATTTTGTCAACCTACATGCACGCGCTCGGCATGGTCGACAGCTACGACGATGGGTCTGATGCGGGCGCACAACCGGCCGGTAACGTGCATCCGATTGCGGCTGAGTAGCCTTAAGGCGGCGGGCCCCGCATAGGCTAGGCTCGCCGCACATCATCTCGAAGAGGGTGGAAGCCGCGATGGGCGTCGCTCTTCGCGGTGCGCGGTGGTTCTACTTTACTTCATGAGGTGACTGAGGCGGGCGAGCGAGTTCGCTCTGCGCGCCTTGCCGTGGCTGAGCGCGGCGCGCGGTGCCGAGGGGGATGCGTCATCAAGATTGGTGCCGGCATCACGTTCGGCCATTTGCCAGTCGGAGAAACGCTGCGACCAAGTGGCCGTTGCCGCGATCAGGCCCGGCTGCATGTCGGGGAGCCGGCTGGCATCCGGATTATCGGTTATGAGAGCCAGAGTCTTCGAGACGTCGGGGCGTGTGAGCTTCGTCAGGGCCGGATCGTCGACTGATGGTGACGTGGTGATGACGGAAGCAACCGGGAACGGCCGGTAGAACAACTCTTCAGGATGGTCTTCGTCGTAAGCCGGCGCCGTTACCCATTCAGTGACATCGCGCTCGCGCGCGGCTGGTTCGCGCCGTGGCGCACGCTTGCCGCCGATGAAGGGCCGAGGGTTGGGTTCGCTGGTGCGGAGGCGTGCGAGTTGGCGCAGGGCGTCCGTCGGATCGGCGCTCGCAAGGACCGGTTTAAACGGCAAGGGGGCTCGATCCGAACCCGCGGGAGCTGCAGGAGCGGATGCGGCAGCTATCCGGTTGCCGGTAACGCTGGAGGGTGTCACGCGGCTGTCTGGGGCCTCACGAACCGCGCTGTTCGCGGTGGGCCTTGGAGGCGGTGGGGTGGTTGCCGAAATACCGGCGGACGACCGAGCCGGATGTGTCGATGCCGACCACGCGATGCGCGGATTCTTCTTGAGGCGAGGCGTCGAGTGGGCCTTCGCGGCGACCCGGACGGGCGGCGCCGAACCAAGGGTGCCATTGTAGCGGTTGCGATGGAAGGCTGCGATGCGGCGCGCCAATGCCGGTTTCTTTGCGCGTGCCGTTGCTGCATCTTCTGGGGTGAGCGCGCCGCCGCGCTTCGGACGATGGCGCGTCTTGCCGTCCGGGAACAGGAGTGCCAGTTCCGGCCGTTTCATGCGTGGCCAATGGCGAACCCGGCCGGTATCGACGTGGACGAATGGCGTGGCCGACGTCGGATAGTAGCCGACCCCGCCTTGCTCGCGCAGAAGTGCTGAATAGCGAAGGCGCCGGACAGGAATGTCAGGAAACCTCACGTCCATTGCCCTGCCCAGTAGATGCTGGCTGCGTCGTGCCTGGCCACCGCGCGTGCGCCGCAACATCTCGTTGGTTTTCGGCGAACGGTAAGACGAAATTACGTGGACGGGTTTCTTGCTGCCGAGTTCGCTGTGGATGTCATAAACGAGGTCGATCAGGGCCGGATCGATTTTCGTGGATTCGTTCTGGCGCCAGTCGCGCAGGAACCAGTTGAGTTTCTTGAGAGCGCCGGGGAGGAAACGATCACCGCGCTTATAGGTAATGCGTATCGATTCCTTTGTGTGAACATTATAGAGCGCGATTGTGCGGTCCTGATCAGCGCCGAGGCCCGTCGGACAGGCCACGATGACAGCCGCACAGAGTCCCAGCCAGCGGGCGGGCCGCCATTTGGACGCTGTTGCGTCTTGCATGTTCTCGCAGGCGTCGCTCAACAAGCGCATCCCTCGGACGTGGCGCGTCCCGAATGATCGCGCCTGACCCGTACATCGCCGTGTCGCTCACTCGCGGTGACCCCCGTCACCGGCGTGTACAGCGATGACTATGGGAAAGAATGAGACCGTATTAGGGAAAGAAGGCACATGGTGTGGTTAGCAGGTCGTTAACGCCCGCGCTCTGATCGTGACGTACCGCTACTTTTGAGCGGCGGCGGCAATTGTGACGCTTTAATAGATGAGCAGTTCGTGCTGATCCTGAGAGGGCTCGAAGTCGCGCAGAGCCACGGGGGATGCCTGGGCAGGGCCAAGGTCCAGAACGTGTTCGTAGGCCGACATGCAGGCAACGAACTTGTCCCGGTCGGCGAGACGCTTGCCGCCATCGAATGTCATTTCGAGCATCACGGGAATGCGGCGCTTCAGGATATCCGGCATTCCCTCGAGCACAGCGAACTCGTGGCCTTCGACGTCGATTTTGATGAAGCTTATCTTAGCTGGTTCATGTTTGCCTTGTTCGACCAAGGCGTCCAGGCGGTCGACCGAAACGTTGAGAGGGATACCTGTATCGGATAGCACGAAATCACTCTCGAGCGAGTGAGCGCCCAGGTTGCGGCGATCGCGATGGAGTTCCAGGGTGCCCGCGGTGTTGCTAGCGGCCTTGGCGATCACGGATGTGCAGGCAGAAAAGCCGTTGGTCGCAATGTTGCGCCTCAGCAAGGCGAGATTTTGCGGTTCGGGTTCGATGGCGATGGCGCTAGCAAACTTTCCGGACAGCAGGCCGTAGAGTACCGTCAGGCCGATGTTTGCACCAACATCGATCATTGTGCCGCCGGGAGAAAGCCGGCCTGCGGCGCTCAATTGGTCGAGTGCGCGCGTCAGATGATGGCGCTGCCAGGGTTTGCCGGCGAGCAGGGTCTGAGCGATGCGATCATCGCGCGGGTCGACGTAGACTGTGTGATCTTCGAACGGAATCATGCACAGCACGCCGTTGGCGAGATAGTCTGAAGCTATCCGCGAGAACGCCATTCGACGAATGCGGCCATCGGTGATGGCACGCTCGACCAGCCAATGCTTAAGCCGATTGGCTGTCGCAATCCGGCGTGATCCCGGGCCGCCGCCCAGTTGCCATCTATGTTGCGGGGGCTTCAATTTCTAGTAGTCGGTGCCCCATACGCGGCGCATCCAAGCGCGGCTTCGCTCGCGGCGTGGCCGCGATTCGGCGACGTTGTTGCTGCCAACGCGGTCGCCGAGATATTTGTCGAGGCTGCGATCGGGCTTTACGACCGTATGGGCTTTCCCGTCGAAGCCGAGCTGGATCAGTTTTTCGTGCCCGTAGATGTCATCGACCAGCCGAATCTCGCCGTCTTCATCTGCCCGCGCGGTGAAGTAGGTGACGTGGACGGGAATCTTCCGATTGAGATTGATCGGGTTGTTGTTTTGGCGCGCATCGATGAGTTGGTCGATCTTGGCTCGGTTCCAGTCGCGGTCTTCAGAGAAGATCACCGTTGCCAATTTAAGCGGATCGCGCACGCGCATGCAGCCATGGCTATAGGCGCGGCGCTTTTTCTTGAAGAGATATTTCGATGGCGTGTCGTGGAAGTAGACGGCATGTTTGTTCGGAAAGAGAAATTTTACGATTCCGAGGGCATTGCGTTTCCCTGGCGGTTGGAAGACGTGGTAATTGCGGATGTCAACCCGGTTCCAGTTGATCGAAGACGAATCAACCTCGCGCCCACCGTATGACGCACGATAGCCAAGGCTCTCCAGGCTGCGCCCGCGTCTCAGCTTCGGCAGGATTTCTTTTACCTTGATCGAGTTCGGGATACCCCAGTTCGGCCAGAAGACGACCTGCTCGAGTTCGTCGGTAAAGATCGGCGTCTTGTTCGCCGGTTTGCCGACCACCATTCGTTCGCTGTGAACGATGCGGTTTCCGCGGACGACGCGAATGCGGTACTCAGGCACGTTCGGCATGATGTAGATGTCGCCGAGATCCTCGGGCATCCACCGCCACATCTCCATATTGTAGAGCAGGCGCTTTGAAAGCCTGGTCTCGCGCTTCTTGCCGGTTGTGCCAGATGCGCGGCGATCGGCCTCTTCATCGAGCGCCCGAAGGTATGCCCGGCGAAGCTTGACAAATTGATCGTGCTGCGGGTGCAATCCACGCAAATATTCAGCGACATCATCGGCTTCGATGGCTCCGTTCAGTACCGTTGCGGCTGACAGCAGGGGAGGTGCCATGTCGATGTCGAGGGAAAGATCCGTCGGGTCCATGCGACCGCCGCGCGCGTAGCGGGCATACTTCAGGATGGCAAGGCTGACCCGCATTTCTAGGTCGATGAGGTCGCGCGGCGATAGTGCGTCACGATCAATTTCGGTGCCGCTTGGAATATCAAAGTCGCCCGGCGGTAGGCCCCATTCCGATGCATTGGCGATTTCTCGCAAGGCTGCTTTAGCACGGTTGGTCACGCCGGCTTCTGTGACCCAGAGCGGACGGCGGATGGCTGGCGTCGCAATGTCGATCTCAGCTGCGTAGAAACCTGCGAGGCCCTTTCGATCGATGGCATCGCCTTTTTCATGCTGTGTTGGGCGAGACGGAACGCTGACATCCTGAAGGCGCTTGCGTACAGCAATAAGGACCGCCTCTTCGGCCGAAATCAGCTTGCGCGGAGCGTCGGGTTCGATCGCCTGCGCGCCGCCGACTGTCCACAGAGAAGCGCCGGTCAGCAGCAAAGCGAAAATCAAACCTCGACCTGAACCGTGCATGCTATTCCTCCAACTGCCATCGTCGCGGCGGTATTATTGTGACCTATCTAATGAACATGGTGACATCGCGCCAGTTCCGCTGCGCATTTCAACGCAAGCGACGGACAGCGCCGGTAATTGTGTTGCCAGTTTGTCATTGTTGTGACCAGAAACTGGCATCAATCGACCCCTTCCAGCGTCAGCCTAAGCGGCTTCTGTATGAAGTGGAAAAACAAGCCTGATCAAATACATGTGTACGAACAAAAAAAACGGTGGCCGACGTTCGCCGGCCGCCAGGTTTTTGTCGAGACCGGAGCTATCAGGAACCCAAGGCAAAGGCCATGCCCGGTCCGGGGCATAGCTTGGTTATTCAGTGACGCGCATGGAGCGTAGATTGTCGGCGATGGTCTGGAAGGCCGCGTTGAGCTGAGTGCTATCTGTCGCATTGAAGTAGTAGCTCAGCGATGACGCGCATGACTGGAGCAGGGTCTGGGCGTCCGTCGGTGCTTCAAAGGCGACGGTGAATATCTCGATGTCATTGGCTTTCATGTTGTCGCACAGAGCCAGTGTGCGGTTGCGCGATTCTTCTTGCTGCTCGCTTTGCGACGTGCCGGCGGTATACGAAGTGTTGAACGAGCCGTCGGTCATCAGGATGACGGCTTTGACGTAACGGTCGTCGTCGTAGTCGCCCGGTTCGCTTTCGCCCGCGAATACGCCTGACCATTTCGGCGAAATGACATTCCATCCCCAGGCAAGGCCGATGTGGCCGGCTGTCCAGCCGCTGGCATTATACGAATCAATCTTGTCCCTAAGTGCCGTCGCGTCCTTGCTGAGCGGCATCAAAACGGCGTTCGGGCAGACATAGCGGCCGTTATCGTTCGAGTTAAGTTGCCCGTTGACGGCGAAGTTATTCGAACCTCCGGGTGTTTCGTCAGTGTCACGGTTTGCGGGAAAGAGACGCTCCATCACGCAACCATCCGCCGAGTCGCCGCCGGAGGCGACATGGCGGTAGCTGCCGACGTTGACGGAGGCCGAATAAGGCACAAGGGCGATCTTGTTATTTTTGCCGGTGGTTTCGTTAACAAGCGTGTCGATAATGTTCTTGGCAGAGGTCTTCATGGCGTCTAGACGCCCGCCGCTCGTCATCGAGCCGGTGACATCGAGCACCATCGCGAGTTCGACGCGCTTGACCTTGTAGACGACGGTCGAATCCACGGAGAAATCGAGGGAGGGGATACTCACGACGCCGCCGAACATCGTGAGAACCGAAATGTCGGAGGATACCGTGACGGTCGATTGCGTGCGGTCGATCTGAATTTCGAGTGGCGTCGCGGTGACCGCGCCATGTGCGATCGTTTTAATCTGTGCCTGGAAGTAGGCATCGGTTGCCGATTTGATCTGGACGTTCGACATGTTCTTTACGTCAAGCATCTTGGCGCCGGCCAAAGCGGCTGAGTCGGCGGCAGATCTCAGCTTGCCCGCGACCGAATAGGCGCGGGCATAGTCGACTGCGAGCCCGCCAGCGCTCACAAGCGTGACAATAGTCAGCGCGAATACGATGGCGACTGCGCCGCGTTGATTTGATCGAAAACGTGATAAAAATTTCTGACGAGACGACGACATGCTCAACTATTCCGATAAGGCCAATGGTCGGGATATTTTATTGCCTCATCACGAACGAGTGCTTAAACGGCTCTCGTCAGTGTGCGTCTTACTCAGTTGATTCGATTTATCATTCAAGCATCCTTTACCGTTGGCTCAATGCGGCACAGCAGGGATTGACTGAGGCACCAGCGCGTACGGCTCGTGCGCGGAGATATCTTGCTGACGATCAGATATACCGTGCTGTAAACTGGTTTCGTGAGGGCAGGCAGGCTTTTATGCGCAGACAAGGTTCAGCAATCGAGCGC
>CAZWCL010000026.1:0-14617 GCA_964632265.1 uncultured Hyphomicrobiaceae bacterium
ATTGGACGCCGTTCACGTATTCGATCAGTTCCTCTTCAGCGCGCATGTCGAGGTTGTCGCGGTCCTCCGACGCACGTGAAGCGGTGTTCGTCGGTCACCATATAAACGTCTGGTTCGAAATGGAGGAAAGACCGCGGATGGTTCAACCCATAGAGATGGCCGCGCGCATGGCAACACGAACGGCGCGCGTTGGATGGTACTACGGTGTAAATCGATTGTTGGCCAGACGGTTTGGCGAGGCGTCGAAAACAGGCAAGGCGGCTGATCAATCGCAGCATGCAGTGCCGGAGCGGGCGGAACTCTTTGGCGCGCTGCGTGGCTTGCTGATGGAAGATGCGGCGGATTGTGCCAAGGGTATCAATCCTGGTGATGAATTGAGCGCGAGGGCTCTGCCGGGTCATATCGGGCGACTGCGCGGCATGCTCAAGGATCTTCCCTCCACGATCGATCGGCGCAAGGCTGGCGTTTTTGATACGGCCAAGGCCCATGCCACCAAAACGTCCGGGGCGGGCGCGGAATTTCCCGACTACTACACGCAGGATTTCCATTTCCAGACGGGTGGGCATCTGACGTCCGACTCTGCACGGATATACGATGTGCAGGTTGAGACGCTGTTTTACGGAGCCGGCGATGCGATGCGGCGGGCCGCATTCCGGCCGCTGGCGGATTACACGCGCGGGCGCGATCAACGGCGGGTCTCATTGGTCGATGTGGCGTGTGGCACCGGCCGCTTTCTGAGAATGGTGCGGCGGCAATACCCGCGCATGCAGCTGACAGGTATCGACCTTTCACCGACGTATCTGGCGGAGGCCGAGGCGCATTTGGATGACTTGCGCGCGGTGAATTGGCTTCAGGCTAATGCCGAAACGATGCCGCTGGCGGCGGAAAGCCAGGATGTCGCCATTTCGATATTCCTGTTCCATGAACTGCCCGCGCAAGCGCGCCAGGCTGTGCTGCATGACGTTGCGCGCATTCTCAAACCGGATGGGTTGTTCGTGCTGATCGACAGTCTGCAATACGGTGACGAGGCCGGCTGGGATGGCCTTCTTGAGGCGTTCCCGCAGCGTTTTCACGAACCCTATTACCGTCATTACCTGATTGATGATCTTGAGAGGCGCGGTCGGGCGGCGGGGCTGTCGCCGGTCGAAACGCGCAATGTGTTCTTGTCGAAAGTCATGGTGTTCAGGAAGATCGGCGCGGCCGGAATCCCATAAGTTGTCCCGGCCCGCTGCTTTGCCGCGCTCCCTATCAGGTATTTCCAGCTTCAAAAGCGCGGGCAGTCGAGCAAATCGGCAAGCCCTGTGAAGCTGTCGGTGACTACGGTCCATGATTGGGTTGCGTGCCGGTCTTGCGACTGGTTCGGGCCGTATTCGGTTGGGCGGGCGACGAAGGCGGTCTGGTAGCCGACGGCGGCGGCGGCATCCAGGTCGCCGTTATGTGCTGCGACCAGCATGCACTCAGACTCGTCCAGATTGAGAGCCTGCGCCGTCGCCCGGTAGACCTGAGGTTGCGGTTTGTAGTCGCCGGCAATTTCTGCGCCCAGGATCGCATCCCATGGCAGGCCGCTGTGACGGGCAAGACGGACCATCAGACCAATGTTGCCATTGGATAGGGTGCCGAGGATAAACTTTTTCTTGAGCCGGAAGAGGCCGTCGGGGACATCCGGCCAAGGCCGCAAGCGGTGCCAGATGGTGACGAGTTGGTCCTCGTCCTTTTCGCCCGGTCGCGGAATTTCATATTTCGTGATCAGCTTGCGTAGGCTTTCACGGTGGAGATCGTCGAGGCGGACGAAACCGCGTTCGCCACTGCGCACGGCTTCCATCGAGGGCTGGTAGAGGCCGCGCCAGTCATCTGCAAAGGCTTCCCAGTCGGCGTCGATGCCGCGGGCCTGGCCATATGAGCGCAATTCGTTGATCGTGCTTGTCCGCCAATCGACAACCGTTCCGAAAACGTCGAACAGCAGGGCTTTCGGTTCCCTGTTCCGGTTGGCGGATGTCATCATGGCCTGAAGCTTTCCTGGTTGTTTTCTGGTCATTGGCTCAATTATGAGCGCGGTCCGGAGGCTGCGATAGTATTGCCTTTGGTGGCGGTGAGTTGAACAATTGTCTCGTGGTTTTCGCGGCGTTGATTAACTTCGCCGTCAAGCGCCGGTTTGGGCGCGGTGGCGCAGCAGGTGGTCGGCGAGCACAAGGGCCATCATCGCCTCGCCGACCGGCACGGCCCGAATACCGACGCATGGATCATGGCGGCCGGTGGTGCGGATGTCTGTCTCATTGCCGTGGCGGTCGATGGTCTTGCGCGGTGTGAGGATCGACGATGTCGGCTTGACGGCGAAACGTACCACGACGGGCTGGCCCGTCGATATTCCACCGAGCACACCGCCGGCGTGGTTTGATCCGTAGCTTGGCGCACCATCGGCATCTATGCGGATCTCATCAGCGTTGGCCTCACCAGCGAGCTCCGCGGCCGCAAAACCATCCCCGATCTCGACGCCCTTGACGGCGTTTATACTCATCATGGCAGAGGCGAGATCCTGGTCGAGCTTGCCGTAGAGGGGGGCGCCGAGGCCGACGGGCAGGCCTTCGGCGACGACTTCTATGACGGCGCCGGCCGAGGAGCCCGCTTTGCGGACCCCGTCGAGATAGCCTTCCCAGCTTTGGGCGGCCTGACGGTCGGGACAAAAGAACGGATTTTCGTCGACGGCGGACCAGTCCCAATTGGTGCGATCGATGCGATTGGGACCAATCTGGACGAGGGCGCCGCGAATGGTCACACCATCGAGAATTTTGCGCGCGACGGCGCCGGCGGCAACCCGCATTGCGGTCTCGCGCGCCGACGAGCGCCCGCCGCCGCGGTAGTCGCGGATGCCGTATTTCTGCCAGTAGGTTATATCGGCATGACCGGGGCGAAATTTATCGGCGATGTCGCCGTAATCCTTTGAGCGCTGGTCGATGTTGTCGATGTGCAGCGCGATCGGCGTGCCGGTTGTAACCTGCTCGCCATTTCCATCTTCGAAGACACCGGATAAGATTTTCACCTGATCGGGTTCTCGACGCTGGGTCGTGTGGCGTGTTTGGCCGGGACGCCGCTTGTCGAGATAGGACTGGAGGTCGGATTCGGTCAGCGCGATGCCGGGGGGGCAGCCATCCAGGACGGCCCCGATGGCAGGTCCGTGGCTTTCACCCCAGGTCGTCAGGCGGAGAAGGTGGCCGAATGTATTATGGCTCATGCCGGCTCCCGGTTCTGAAGGGCGGTGTTTGTGCGTGGCCGGGAAATGGGTTCCGGCATGTGTGGCATCGATCTATGGCATAACGGCCACAAATGCAAAGGCCGTGGAGACGGTCAGACGGCACAGGCCCGTCTATGCATCTGGCTATAGCAAAACGCTTAATCCCGAGTGCGGCGTGAGTCATTTGCGACAGGGCGGGCCCGCCTCCTCGACCATCCGAAGTTTTCAAGTGACAATATGGCCAAATCATTTGTAGCTTGCAGCAAGTACCGGGTGCGGCTTTTCGTGCTCATGCAATCTGCATGCGCGGGATCCAGTAACGCCCGTCGTTGCGTGAATTGTCTTGTTTCTGAGCAACACAAGCGCCGGAGAACATACGGGCATGGAACCAAAACGGTCGGCCCGACGCCAGAGACGATGATCTCATTCCGAGCCAGAATGCAAAGAAGCCGGCGACCGTCACGCCGGATTAGGGTTGATGGAGACGCGCGGTGATCTTCGGATCGGCGCGCGAAGACGTTTTTTGTAGGCCTGAGCAACCTGAAGAAACGTTGATCCCATGAGGATCGAAAGGGCCGGGAGCCGCTACTTCCGGCCCTTTTTCGTGGGCGCGTGCCGGTTTCGTCGACGGGATGCAGCGGCCAGTAAAAAACCGGCCTTTGCGAGGCCAGCGGGGCGCGGCGGTCTTTATCAGATGTTCCGGATGACGTCCGAAGTGGTGCGAATCCGGTCGCGATTCTCGCTCAGACCCATTCAAATGTTGCCCGCACGCCGGTCTCGGCGGCTCGGAAGACCAGTATCTTGTCCTGAGGAACGGACAACTCCGTCACCTCGGCAGGTGTTATTTCAGGCGATACATGGCCACGCAGGACGCGGCTGACACCGCCGTGCGATACGCACACGGTATCGCGCTGCAATTCCTCGAACCAGACGGCGCAGCGGGCTGTGAGATCGGCATAACTCTCGCCTGTCTCGGGGCGCCAGTTGAACGGGTCCGCCGAGCGGTCGGCGTGACCCACGGGGTCCACGGTTGGGACGTCGGGCCAATACTCGCCCTGCCAGGTGCCGAAATGTATCTCCTTGAGCCGGTCGTCGGTGCGAAAGCCGCTGCGGGGCAGGCCAGCGTTTTCCCGGACGATCTCCATCGTCTCTGACGTGCGGCGCAGGGGGCTTGCGACGAAATCGATCGTCGAGAGCATCAGTCCGAGGTCTTTGAGAGTGCGCCCGTTGCGGGCCGCCTGTTGGCGGCCCGTGTCATTGAGATCTGAATCTATTTGGCCCTGGATGCGGCGGGACTTGTTCCAGCCGGTCTGGCCGTGGCGGATAAAATAGAGGGTCGTGCCTGGCTTCATGGATTAGTTTCAAACCTTGAGGACGAGTTTGCCGTTGTTGTCTCCGGTGTAGAGCATATTGACCACGTCCGGGAAAGCGTCGACACCGCCGGTTTGGACGTCTTCGCGGATCTTGAGTTTGCCCTCGGCATGCCAAGTGCCCAACTGGTCGATAGCTTCTTGAATGCGATCGCGCCAGTCGAAGACGATCAGCCCCCGGATTCGCAGGCGTTGGGTTAGAACGGCACGGAAGTTTTTGGGGCCGGGTGGGGGTTCTTTTGCAGTGTAGGCGGAGATGAGCCCACAAATTGCGATGCGCCCGAAGACATTCATCTGCATCAGGATCGTATCGAGGATGTCACCGCCGACATTCTCGAAGTTGACGTCGATGCCGTTCGGACAGGCTTCGCGCAATCGGTCCGCCAAGTCACCTGCCTTGTAGTCGACAGACGCGTCGAAGCCGAGTTCTTCGGTGAGATAGCGGCATTTTTCTGGCCCGCCGGCGATGCCGACTGCGCGACAGCCCTTAATCTTGGCAATCTGCCCGACAATCGAGCCGACGGCGCCGGAGGCGGCAGATACGACAACTGTTTCACCTGGTTTGGGCTCGCCGACATCGAGCAGACCGAAGTAGGCCGTCCAGCCGGGCATGCCGAGGCCGCCAACCCAGCGTTCGATCGGAGCCTGGTCGAGGTTGATCCTGACGAGGCCCTTGCCGTTCGAAATCGCATATTCCTGGACCCCGAACAGGCCCTGTACAGCATCGCCAACCTTGAACCTGGGATTGTTGGATGCGTCAACGATGCCGGCTGCGTAGGCGCGCATTACCTCACCGAGACCAACCGGTGGCACGTATGACTTGCCGGCGTTGACCCAGCCGCGCATGGCTGGATCGAGCGAAATGACCTCGAGGCGCACGCGGATTTCACCTTCACCCGGCTCGGGAAGAGGGACCTCTTCGATGGTAAAATTTGCTCGTTTGAAAAGGCCCGGTTCAGGGCGCGCTGTGAGTTTTACCTGACGGTTCTGGGGCATTAGTCTTCGCTTCCTGCTGGTGGTCGCTGATTTTCGGACAGCCGATCACTTCATGTGGCTGACGAGGTGCGTCTGCCGCCTCACGGCGGCTCGCAGGGCTTTTGGCGAAGCGGTTTAGGTGACCGTGATGTCAGGCGCTTCTTCGTTCTTCATGCCCTGGACGTGGTAGCCGCTGTCGACGTGGTGGATCTCGCCGGTTACACCGCGCGACAGGTCTGACAACAGGTACAAGGCGGAGCCGCCGACCTCTTCGATCGTTACCGTGCGGCGAAGGGCTGAGTTATACTCATTCCACTTCAGAATGTAGCGAAAGTCCGCGATGCCGGAGGCGGCGAGCGTTTTGATGGGACCTGCCGAGATGGCGTTTGCGCGGATGCCGTTCTGGCCCAGATCGGCTGCGAGATAGCGCACACTTGCTTCGAGGGCGGCTTTGGCAACGCCCATGACGTTGTAGTGCGGCATAACCTTTTCAGCGCCGTAGTAGGTTAAGGTCAACAGCGAGCCGCCATCGCTCATCAGGGGTTCGGCGCGCTTGGCCAGTGCAGTGAACGAATAACACGACACAAGCATCGTCTGGTTGAAGTTGTCCTGGCTGGTATCGACGTAGCGGCCGTCGAGTTCGCTCTTGTCGGAATAGGCGATTGCGTGGACAAGGAAATCGAGTGAACCCCACGAACTTTGAATATGCGCAAACAACTCGTCCATCGAGCTGCCATCGGTGACGTCGCACGGCAGAACATGCTGGCAGCCCAATTCTTCGGCGATAGGCACCACACGCTTCTTCAGCGCATCGCCCTGATAGGTCAACGCGATTTCGGCGCCCTGGGCGGTGACGGCTTTCGCTATGCCGTAAGCAATGGAGCGGTTGTTGGCCACGCCCATGATAAGGCCGCGCTTGCCGGCCATCAGCGTGCCGGTGGCAACTTCGGCGGTCCTCTCGTCCTGGCTCATGACATCACATCCCATCAACGACATAGCGCGAGCGGCGTATCACCCGCCGGTCGGTGCGGTCGAGCCGGCCGTGTATCGGCCGACATTGCAGTCTCAGACCTTTACTGTGGTTTCGCGTCGCTTTTCAAGTTCGTTGGTCGTCGGGGGCCTGTTTGTGGCCGGATCAATCAAGGTCAACCGGCAGGCTCAACAGGTGAGGCGCATTTTGCGCCGATGTCAGCTACCTAGCGTCCACACGCCCTCTCGCGACAGGCAGGCGATACCCTCGGTGCGGCGCGAATAGAGACCTGAGTTCAGCTTAACGACAATATGCCGGCATACCTCCCCGGTCTTCGTTTTGAATGACGTCGTTGGCCGGACGACACCGTTTATCGCGCCGTTGCCGCGCCGCCAGACGTAGGCGCCGCCGTCACCCACGGAGAACAGGGCCAAATTGATCGCGTGGAGTGTGGCAATTTCGTCAGCGGAGCCGAGACGCTCGCTGGGCCGGGCCTCGTTCGGTGCGAATGTTGGCGCGTTTTCGGTTGCAGCCGCGCGTTGCGGCGCTGTTGTCAAGCGGCCTGCGCTGACGTCAGTCGCTTGCAAATAAAAGGCTGCGGCCATCGCAATGCTGGCTGAATGACCAAGGAAGACGGAAATGGGGGAATTCGGACAGGAACTCATAACGGTACTCGACAAACTGATGAACTCGGAACAAAAACGGCATGTTGCCGGGTTCTTTGCGCGACGCTCGGTCACCCGACGCTTTGATCCTGAGGGAGTAAGATTAAGAACAACTTTAGGGGCGCACCGATCTGATCCGGTACTGGTCAGGTCAGCGTATGGACCGAACAGAGGAACTTTGGGCGGTGCCAAGCGTCATGAGGGCGGTGCTCGACCCTGGCAAGATCCGCCCAAACCGAGTGAGGATGCTATGTCAACCGACGCAGCGACACCTGCAGGTAATTTCGCGGAAAGCGACGATCCGTTCGCACTTTTCGATCAATGGTTCGGCGAGGCGGAACGTCACGAGATCAATGATCCCAATGCGATGGTTCTTGCGACCGCGGATCGTGATGGATTGCCGAATGCGCGGGCCGTTCTGCTCAAGGGCGTCGACGGCGCCGATCGCGGCGACGTCCGCGGGTTCACGTGGTTCACCAACTACGAGAGTGTCAAGGGACACGAACTCGCCGACAACGCACAGGCGGCGCTGCTGTTTTATTGGAAGTCGCTGCGCCGCCAGATCAGGCTGCGTGGGACAGTGACGCAAACTCCAGACCAAGAGGGTGATGCTTATTTCGCGTCACGGTCACGAGGCAGTCAGCTTGGCGCCTGGGCTTCTTTGCAATCACGGCCGCTCGAGAGCATGGCGGAGCTGCAGGCCGTGGTCGATCAAATGGCAGCGCGGTTCCCGGAACCCGAAGCCGTGCCGCGGCCACCGCACTGGTCGGGCTACCGACTGGTGCCGCTTGAGATCGAGTTTTGGCATGACCGGCCTTACCGGTTGCATGAGCGGGTCGTTTTTCGTCGGGATAGCCCTGGCCAGCGTTGGACGAAGCAGCGCCTTTATCCGTAATGCGAGGTGGGGTCAGTTTTGGTCTGGGTAAGACCGCTCGCCGAAAAAAGCCGGTTCTGGACGGCGAGAAAAACTTCAGGCGACACCTTTTGAAGGCACATGGCCTGAAGGTTTTCAGGCGGTAGCGGGAGGGAGCTTGTGCCGGCTGCTTTGGCGCAACAGGCCGTGCCTCGTTTTCTGATCCTCGAAGTCGTGTTGTTTCTCGCACCGCCAATCGGAAATCTGTGCTAGTTTGACCCGCGCCTTATGGAGCGCGGGTTTTTCATTTTCCCAATGACAGGCAGCGGCTATGCCGGACCGGCTTTCAAACAGTGAGCGCAAGACCTTGATCCTGACCGGGGCTTCACGCGGGATCGGGCATGCGACCGTCAAGCGGTTTTCGTCCGCGGGGTGGCGCGTGATAACGTGCTCGCGCCACGCGTTCCCTGAGGATTGTCCGTGGGAAATGGGGCCTGAGGATCATATCCAGGTCAACCTCAGTGATTTCGAGAATACGCGAGCTGCGATCGATGAGATGCGGGAGCGTCTCAAGGATCAGGGCGGGCGATTGAATGCGCTGGTCAATAACGCGGCAATCAGCCCGAAAGGACCTGATGATGCGCGGCTTTCGACAATCGATACGCCGCTTGATGACTGGCAGCAGGTTTTTGCGGTCAACTTCTTTGCATCGATACTGCTGGCGCGGGGGCTGCTTGCGGAGCTCGAGGCGGCACGGGGAACTGTGGTCAACGTGTCATCGATTGCGGGGAGCCGGGTGCATCCTTTCGCCGGCGCCGCCTATGCCACGTCAAAGGCCGCGCTCGCCGCGTTGACGCGGGAAATGGCTTTCGACTTCGGTTCAAAGAACGTTCGTGTCAACGCGATTTCGCCAGGTGAAATCGATACTGCGATCTTGTCGCCCGGTACCCACAAGATCGTCGAGGAGCAGATCCCGATGAAACGGCTTGGCGAACCGGAAGAAGTCGCCAAGGCGATCTATTTTCTTTGTACCGAACAATCGAGCTACATAAACGGGGCCGAGCTGCATATCAACGGCGGACAGCACGTCTGAAGAGGGATGCGAGATGCCGGTCTCGGTCTAAGGTGCGCGCAGCGTCACTGTCAGTTTGCTCCGCATGACACAGGCAGTCCCGGAGCTTTCTTCTCCGGATGATGCGGTTTCGAATGTGAGCTGCGGCGCAGTCTCGGGGGTCAGTGATAGAGCCGGCGCGGGCGCGGGGATGCAGCGCGTCGATGCCGGCACAGAGTTGCTAATCGCGAGGTCGCCGCGGGGTAACTTATCGACGAATTCTCCAGGCCATCGGCCGAGCAGAACGAGGGCGCTGCGTTGTTGTTTCAGCGTCGCTACCCAGTCGGTGAAGCGCTTGATGACGACCGCATTGCCGGCACAATCGGTCCGGCCGTGGGGCGGGTTGCCGGCCGCATCTGTCTCGCCTTCCGCTGCGGTACAACGTTCAGACAGATCAAGCGATGCAAACCAGACCATCTTGCCGTAGACCCTGAGCCGCAAGGCTATTATGGCGGCTGTCTTCGAAGCTGAGCGGCCGGCGACCGGGGGCAGAAAGTGGCGTACGCCCGCCGGCCGGATACCGCGCTGACGACGGAACGCGATCGCAGTGGTTGGCGGCGCATCGGAGCGGAAAACCGGTATACCCCGGCTGCCGGCTCTGGAGCGTGCGAGGAGCTGACGTGACGCCACGAGATGGTAGGTGCGCGCCTTCAGCAGGCGGCGGGTATCGCGGAAATTGGTCAGGCCCTGAAGCGCGATAACGTCCGCCTTCAAGTCGACGCTGCTGCGTCGGCGCCAGGACGCAGTGCGGCGCTCCGAGCCGAACGTGTGCCGCCACGTCGGGGCGGCTTGCTCTTTGGGTTGCGTGTTGGCGGATGGCCTTTGCGTACCCGGCGCGGCCGCGGAAAGGTTCCAGCTTGCGATCCGCAACTTTGCTTCTGCGGGGCGGCGGCGGCGCGGTTGGACGGAAGCGGCGGTCGGGGGCGTCAGAGTGGCGGCTTCCGTGCCGATCGGGGTGTTGGATACCGGAGCACTCGTGCCCGGCGGCAGGGTAGGCGTCACGGGCGGTTCGAGCGTACTATCCGGGCGGGTTGGCTCGCTGGCGGCGGCGGGCGACAGGGGTGTGACGCTTGCCGCGTCACCTGAAGCGGGTGAGGGGGACTGAGCGTAGGCGGGAATCGTCAGTAAGAAGATTATCGGTAGGCATGCTTTTAGCCGAAATGACTTCGCCCCAGGTGATCTTGTGGGGAGGGCGCGCTGCTTTATGTTGGGCTTGATGTCTTCTCCACTGTCAGGTCTCGCGTCGGGCCTCACGTCAGGCCGGCAACGAGTGGCCGAGCTCGCGAGTAACCCAGTCGGCAGTGCGGTCGAGTGCGCGCTCAAGAGCATCGAACATTGCATTGATCTCGGCTCCCTCGATCACGAGTGGCGGGCAGAGACCCATGTTGTCACCGCCCACGGCGCGGCACAGGAGACCTTCTTCCTGAGCCAGCGCCATCGCTTTTGCACCGACTCCGTCGGTCAATGCAAAGCTCTCGCGCGTTTGCTTGTTAGCAACCAGCTCGACGGCGCCGAGGAGGCCCTGGGCGCGCGTGTTGCCAACGAGGGGGTGGGCGGCGAGGGCGTGCATACGCATGGCGAATATCGGGGCGACGGAGCGGACGTGGGAGACGATATCCATGCGTTCATAGATTTCGAGGGTCTTGCAGGCGACAGCGCAGGCGGTTGGATGGCCGGAATAGGTGAAACCGTGGGCGAAGACGCCAAGTTTGCGACTCTCTTCCAGCATGGCCTCATAAACGGGTTCGGTGACCGTGATTGCGCCAAGAGGCAAGTAGGCTGACGTGATGGCTTTCGCCATGGTGATCGAATCGGGTTCGATACCGTAAGTCTGGCTGCCGAACATGCTGCCGGTGCGCCCGAAGCCGCAAATCACTTCGTCGGCGATGAAAGCGATATCGTGTTTGCGCAGGACCGCCTGGATCTTCTCGAAATAGGTGGCGGGTGGCATGATGACACCACCGGCGCCCTGGATCGGCTCGGCGATGAAGGCTGCGATGGTTTCAGGATCCTCGCGCTCGATCATATCCTCGAGGTTGCGGGCCATACGGGTTGCGAACTGTTCCTCCGTCTCACCGGGTTGAGCCTCCTTGTAGTAGTGGGGGCAGTCGGCGTGGAGGAAACCGGGCAGTGGCACGTCGAAATCGGCGTGGTAGATGGGGAGGCCGGTCAAGGAGGCAGCGCCGATGGTGACGCCGTGATAGCCGCGGACGCGACCAATGATTTTCTTCTTCTTGGGCTTGCCGCGGGCGTTGTTGTAATACCAGGCAAGCTTGATCTGGCTGTCATTGGCCTCGCTGCCCGAAGACGTGAAGAAGATCTTCGACGCGGAACAAGGCACGATCTCTTTCAACTTCTCGGCGAGTTCAATTGCCGGTTCATGACTCTTTGAGCCGAACAAATGTGTGAAAGAGAGCTGTGACATTTGCTCTTTGGCGGCCTCTATGAGCTCTTTATTGCCGTAACCGAGAGATGTGCACCAAAGACCGGACAAACCTTCTATGTAGCGGTTGCCATGGTTGTCGTAGACGTAGATGCCTTCGCCGCGGTCCAGTATCAGCGGGCCATTCTCGCGGTGCGCGGCGAGATTGGTGGCCGGGTGAAGCAGCACTTCGATGTCGCGCATTTCGGAGTTGGTGAGCTTTTTTTGCATGAATTCTGGTTCCCGAAATTCGCGATTTCAATCTGAGGTGGTGTTGAGTGGCAGATGTTGGTTGCGACCTGATGCGGTGCTGTTACCGGATTGGCCGCATCCGGGCACCTATGATGGCCCATCATGAGGTCGGCGGGATAGGATCACAAGATGAAAGTCGCGCTTCTGGTTGATCATTCGACTGCCGATCTGCGACAACTGGCAGGCTGCGGCACCGGTGCGCCGTGCCATGCATCAAGGAGCGCGTCGGACTTGGCACGAAAGCGGCCAGAGGGCTGGCCGTGCGCTTTATCCGCGGGCTTTAATGCGATCTCTCCGCCTTAATCAACATGAACGGTTTCGATGGCATTCTCGACGACACAACGACGTTTGCGCATGAGTGGATGGGCACTTCGGCTTTCAGGGTTCGCCGTGGTCATCATCCTGGTCGGCGGCATCCTCCACCGTTTATTCGGCCTGGCGACGCCGGTTGCGCTCAATCTGTTTGCGCTGGGTTTTATCGCGGCCGGAGCCGCGGCGCTGGTCGCCGCTGCTGCGCTCTGGCGCATCTGGCAGCGGGGATATCGGGGGACGGGCAGCGCGCTCGTTGCGATCGCTGTTGCGATCGTGTTGTTCATGTGGCCCGTCAGTCTTCTGCCGGCAGTGCAGCAACTGCCAAGTATTCATGACGTCACGACGGATACGGCGCAGCCGCCGGTGTTTGAGGAAATTGCAAAGCGGCGCGGGCCGGGTGCCAACCCGGTAGAGTATGCGGGCGGCGAGGTGGCCGAGAAACAGAAGGCTGCCTATCCAGACCTGCGGACACTGAGGGTGCAGCGCGAAGGCGTCGAGACGACCGCGCTGGTCGCGCAGGCGTTGCGTAAACTTCATATGGAAATCGTGCGAGAGGAGGCGCCGGACCGCAGCAACGGCGGGGTCGGATATGTCGAAGCTGTGGACCGGACGCTGGTCCTTGGGTTTTATGACGATGTGGTGGTGCGGGTCGCCAGCGTCCGCGGCGGGGCGCTGGTCGATGTGAGGTCTGCATCACGTTACGGCGAACACGATCTTGGCGCCAATGCGGAACGGGTGAGGAAGATCCTCGCCGCCCTCGTCGAGCGCATCCAGGCGACCGTGCCGAAAAAAGAATCGCGGCGTGGGCGAAGCTGAGATCGATTGTCTTGCCGGTTTAGTTGCAGAACGTTCGCAACCGGGGCCGTCGCCGGCTAAGCCGTAAAAAAATGATCCACTCCAATAGTTTAGATCAGGACTACCGACCCCAAGTGATCGCGAAAGCGATTCCACCAAGGTCGGACCCGCTTTAAACCGCGGACAGTTCGCTGGTGAACGTGGTCGGTCCGTCGCAGGTGACGAGGCCCTTCTCGATCAGGTGGTCGACGTGGGCCTGTACCGAGAGGCGGGCGGCGTTGACGAGACGTTCGTCCAGGCCCTTGTAGACGAGGTCGACGACGTCGGTGATGGTGCGGCGGCCGTCGCGGATCGCGCCGAGGATGGCCTGTTCGCGCCAGTTGCGATGGACCATATAGCCGCGGACCATGCGTTGCGGGTCCGTGATGCGGCCGCCATGGCCCGGAAAAAAGACGGTTTCGTCGCGCCCGATGAGCTTTTCCAGCGATTTCATGTAAGCCGACATACTGCCCTCGGGCGGCGCGACGACGGTCGTATTCCAGCCCATAACGTGGTCGCCGGAAAAGAGCAGCCGCTGTTCGGCGAGCGCGAAACAGAGGTGGTCCGGGGCGTGCCCGGGTGTGAAGAGCGACGTCAGGGTCCAACCTTCGCCGGCAATCGCGTCGCCGTCTCTCAGCGTGATGTCGGGGTTGAAACTGGCGTCGATGTATTCAGTGCTCTTCGGGCCGGCATCAAGCGCGCCGCGGTTGTCGGCGTTGCGGCCGTAGCCGCAGACCTTGGCGCCGGTGGCGGCGGCGATACGCTTGAGGCCGTCGACATGATCGCGGTGGGTGTGGGTGATGAGGATGTGGGTGACGGTGCGATCGCCGACGGTTTTTATCATAGCCTCGAAGTGGGCGTCGTCCTCGGGGCCGGGGTCGATGATCGCGAGGTCGCGGGTGCCGATAATGTAGGTGTTCGTGCCTTTGAAAGTGAAGACGCTCGGGTTGTTTGCGACAATGCGTTGGACGCCGGGTGCGATTTCACGGGGCTCGGCATAAGCGAAATCCATATCAGTGCGAAATTCGAGATCGGTCATCAAGGGTCCTGACGGATTGTTGCGATGCGCGAAGCCGGCGCCGTGTTCGGTCGCTGGCGGGCCGTGGAAGGATTGGCTACGAAACCGCGGGTTGGCTGCCGGGTCAAGGCGTCGACTGGTCGTGATCGAATTCCGGATCGATGGGGACCTGGATGCCGTTCAATAAATGGTTGGTGCGGGCGGCGAGGCTGACAACGGCGAGAAACTCTGCGTATTGCGCCTCGCTCATGCCCTTCGCGCGGGCCGCAGCGGTGTGGGAATGGATGCAATAGGGGCAGCTGTTGGCGATCGAAACGGCCGCGTAGACAAGCTCCTTGGTCATCGGGTCGAGTTCGCCCGGGGTCGCCATGACCGCTTTGACGTCGCGCCAGGTTGTTTCGAGCAGGGCCGGGTCGAAGGCGAGGTAGCGCCAAAGGTTGTTAATGAAATCGCTGCCGCGCGTTGCACGGATGTCGTCGAAGACGGTTTTCACGCGGTGGTCGGCTTCGGGATTGGTGGGGCGGGTGATTGTGGTCATAATGCTGATGGCCGGAGGTTGAGATTGTGGGTCAAGTGGGTCTTGAGGGAGGCTGGGGGCCTTCGCCC
>CAZWCL010000027.1:0-14395 GCA_964632265.1 uncultured Hyphomicrobiaceae bacterium
GTTCGCGATAGATGGCCTCATCCGACGTCATTTTCTGGCCGCCCAACGTCACCTGATTAAGACCAAGTCCGGCTGCTGCGAGGAGCTTGCCCAGATGGGCCGTGGTTGGCAGCGCCGCGCGCGAGCGTTGGCCGCCGTTCGTGAGGACAGAGAAAACGGCTACAGCGGCGAGTGCGACGATAACCGGCAAGAAGCGCGCTATGAGGACGGTGCGGCGGCGGCGGGGCCGGGCAGAACGGTCGATCCGAACTGGACTCCTAGCGGAAGCACCGGAAGCCAAGCCGGCAGGTGCGGCGTCGCCGGGCAGCACGAAGTTCGGTGGCGCTAACCGTGGCTCTCGTTGGATGGCTTCATTGGACACCGAATACTCCACATACAAAAGGCGGTGGCGCGAGTTTACTGCACGCACAGGTGGTGGACCGCGCGTTAACGCGTGCCCGATAGTGGGAGATAGGTGGTTAAAGCGCGGTTAAGCAGGTTCGAGACCGGCGCGAGGCCCGCCCGCATGGCTTTCAGGATCAGGGGCGCATAGGACGGGCCAGAACGGGCCATGACGGGCCAGGGGGGCAGCTAGGGGCCCTCAGAGCGCCTGGCGCGCTCAGGCGGCGGGCGCGTCCGGTGGCAGGGCCAACGCCTCACCGACGGGACGGCCGGCGGCCGGCCGGCCAAAGCGCTTGATTTCCCAATCCAGGCGGACACCTGAATTGGCAAGGACGCGGGCGCGAACGGTTTCGCCCAGCGTCTCGATGTCCTCGGCGGTGGCATCGCGATCGTTGATGAGGAAATTGCAGTGCTTTTCCGAGACGCAGGCGCCGCCGACACGGAAACCACGCATGCCGGCCGCATCGACCAGTTTCCAGGCGCTCTCGCCGGCCGGGTTCTTGAAGGTCGATCCGCCCGTACGCTCTCGCGTCGGCTGATGGGCCTCGCGGTAATCGGCGACGTCCGCCATCTCGTGCTGGATCTGATCCGGGTCCCCCGGGCGGCCCTGGAACAGCGCTTCCGTGAAAATCCAATCGTCGGGCACCGCCGCATGACGGTATGTCAGTCCCATGTCGGCGAGAGAGACGACATGCACCGCGCCGTGCCGGTCTACAGCGCGGGCTTCGACCAGGGTGTCGCGGGTCTCGGCACCGTGGGCGCCGGCGTTCATGCGCAAGGCGCCGCCGATGCAGCCCGGAATGCCACGGTAGAAGGCAAGACCCGATATGCCGGCGTCCGCGGCGGCGCGGGCGACCTTTACATCCGGCACGGCCGTCCCGACTCGGAGGCGGTGGCCGACTTCCGGCGTAACCTGGCCGAAACCGCGGGCAAGCCTGATGACGACGCCTTCAACGCCGCCGTCGCGCACGAGCGAGTTGGAGCCTAAGCCGATGACGCGAACCGGCAGATCCGGATCGATAGCCTTGAGAAAATAGGCAAGGTCTGCCTCGTCGGCCGGACGGAAAAGGACCTGGGCCGGACCGCCGACGCGGAACCATGTGAGGTCGGCAAGGCGTTGGCCTGCCATCAATGACCCGCGCAGGTCCGGCAACTGCCGGGTGAGGCGTGGGACGATATCGTCAAAGCCCATCAGCTCGCTGCTCATCTGGTCACCGAAGTCCCGGCGCCGGCTCGCCGCCCATGAATCCAGGCAGCGCGTGCGCCCATTCCGTTGACTGGCCGGCACCCAGGCAAATGACGATATCGCCGGCGTCGCTGTTCGATTTGATGTGTTCGCCAAGCTCCTCAATGGTCTCAACGGTGGCGACTTCCTTGCCGGATTGCGCGCGTATGCCTTCGGCGAGAGACGCCGACGAGATGCCATCGAGCGGCGCTTCGCCAGCGGAATAGAGAGGAATGACGACCACCTCGTTGGCACTCTTGAAGCAGCGGCAAAAGTCAGGGAACAAGTCCTTCACGCGGCTGTAGCGGTGCGGTTCGACAACCGCGATGACACGCCCGGCAGCGGCGGATTTGGCCGCGCGCAAGACGGCTGCAATCTCGATCGGGTGATGTCCGTAATCGTCGTAGACCTGGACGCCATTAGCAGAACCGGTGAGCTGGAAGCGGCGCTTCACCCCGGCGAAAGTCGCGAGCGCGCGTTTGATCTCAGCGTCGGCGATGCCGGCTTCGGCTGCAACTGCGATGGCGGCGAGTGCATTGAGAGCGTTGTGAGTGCCCGGAAGCGGTATACGCCATTCGATCAGAGGACGGGCGCCGCCCGCAACGCGATCCGAGAACCTTGCATTGAATACTGTAACGCCGTCCTCGATGTGGGCATCAAGCAAGACCATATCAGCGTCCGAGTTCTGCCCGTACGTGATCAGCCGTCGCCCGTTACGGCGCAGACGAAGGCGCTCGAGCATCTCGCGCACGACGGGCTGGTCGATGCAGGCGACGGTCAGACCGTAAAACGGCACGTTGCGATAGAACGCCTCGTATTCGGCGTGCATTGCCTCGACCGATCCGAAATAATCAAGGTGTTCGGGATCCATGTTGGTGACGACGCCGATCTGCGTCGGAATTTTCACAAACGTGCCGTCGCTCTCGTCGGCCTCAACGATCATCCATTCGCCTTTGCCAAGCCGCGCGTTCGAGCCCCAGCTGTTGATAATGCCGCCGGTGATGACGGTGGGATCGAGATCGTTCGCTTCAAAGATGTGAGAGATGATGGACGTGGTCGTCGTCTTACCGTGCGTGCCGGTGACCGAAACCGTTGCGTAGAGGCGCATGAGTTCGGCGAGCATCTCGGCGCGGCGTATGATCGGGATGCCGCGGGCGCGAGCAGCTTGAAGTTCGGGATTGTCGTCCTTTACTGCGGTGGAAATGACGACGAAAGCAGCGTCGACCAGATTGGCGGCGCGGTGGCCGATGTGAACCTTGATGCCCTTCTCGGCAAGGCGCTTGACGTTGGGGCTCTCGCGTTGGTCACTGCCCTGGACCGAAAAGCCCGAGGCATGGAGAATTTCCGCAATCGCACTCATACCAATACCGCCGATCCCGACGATATGGATGGTGGCAAGGTCTGATGGCATCTGCATGGGCGCTTTTCCCGGATGGACGACGGACCGCGTTGTAGCGGAAAGACCTGAGGTGATGGGCGACGAATCGGGGTCCCGTC
Organism: uncultured Hyphomicrobiaceae bacterium; assembly: GCA_964632265.1. Classification (GTDB taxonomy): domain Bacteria; phylum Pseudomonadota; class Alphaproteobacteria; order Rhizobiales; family Hyphomicrobiaceae; genus CAJQQK01. The sequence continues at coordinate 3,104 of CAZWCL010000027.1, forward strand.
AAGTTTTTGGGGGTTGCCTGTGTTCTGGTTGTTTCGCTTGTCTTATGGCTCTGTGGGCTACTCAGGCTTGATGGGGCGACCGGCGCCTGCGCGGGCGCGGGCGCGGCGAGCGCCTAACGAAGCTTCAGGGTGGCGAGACCGATCAGCGCGAGCACAACCGAAATGATCCAGAAGCGCACCACCACTGTCGCCTCGGCCCAACCCTTTTGCTCGAAGTGATGATGCAGCGGCGCCATGCGGAAGACGCGCTTGCCGGTGAGCTTGAAACTCACGACCTGGATGATAACCGAGAGCGTCTCGAGCACGAACAGGCCACCGACGATCGCTAGCACGATCTCGTGCTTCGTGGCGACGGCAATCGCGCCGAGAGCACCGCCGAGGGCCAGCGAACCAGTGTCGCCCATGAAGACCATCGCGGGCGGGGCGTTGAACCACAGGAAGCCAAGTCCCGCGCCGATCAGTGCGTCGCAGATGATGGCCAGTTCGCCGGAGCCCGGTATGTGATGGATCTGGAGATAGTTGGCGAAGTTCACGTTACCCGACAGATAGGCGATGAGACCGAATGTGCCGGCCGCGATCATGACCGGTACAATGGCGAGGCCGTCAAGGCCGTCCGTCAAGTTCACGGCGTTACCAGCACCGGCGATGACGAGCACGCCGAGAATAATGAAAAAGGGACCAAGGTATATCAGCAGGTTTTTAAAGAACGGAATGGCGAGGGTGCCGGAGTGCTGCGGGTCGGCAACCTGCATGATCGCAAACGTCGCAAGGGCGGCGACGAGCAGTTCAAGAGAAAGACGGAAGCGGCCCGAGAAACCGGATGTCGTGCGTTTGGCGAGCTTCAGATAGTCGTCGTAGAAGCCGATGGCACCAAACGAAAGCGTGACACCCAAGACAACCCACACGTAAGCGTTTGATAAGTTGGCCCAAAGCAGGATCGAGAAGGTGAAGCCCGACAGGATCATCAAGCCACCCATCGTCGGGGTGCCGCGCTTGGCCAAGTGCGTCTGCGGACCATCGTCGCGGATCGGCTGGCCCTTGCCCTGTTTCAAGCGCAACATGTCGATGATCGCGGGCCCGAAAAGAAATACGAACAGCAGCGCCGTCATGATCGCGCCGCCGGTGCGGAACGTGATGTAACGAAACACGTTCAAAGGCCCGAAGAGCTCGCTGAAGTGCGTCAATTCGAAGAGCATTCAATTTCCCCCAAGACCGCACCCAGCATCGGCCGCAGCTATCTCACTATCTATAGCTCGATGCTGACGGCCTCTACGGCATCATGATCTGAAAACGGTAGAACCTCATCCCCGATGATCTGGCCGGTTTCGTGGCCTTTGCCCGCGACAACCAGTACATCCCCCGGACCCAATTGCATCATGGCATAGCCGATCGCCTCGTAACGGTCGGCTATCTCTTTTGCACCCGGACATGCCGACATGATCTCAGCTCTTATCGAAGCTGCGTTTTCTGAGCGCGGATTATCGTCCGTGACGACAACCATATCCGCCTTTTGCGCGGCGATCCGGCCCATAACCGGGCGCTTGGCGCGATCACGGTCGCCGCCGCACCCGAAAAGGCAGATCAGCCGGTTGGTCGCGAACGGCCGCAAAGCGTCGAGAGCAGCGACCAGGGCATCGGGCTTGTGGGCATAGTCGATGACGACCAATGCGCCGCGGATACTGCTAACGACTTCAAGGCGGCCGCGGACCCCCTCCAGCACGCCCAGCGCGCCGAAGACCGAGGAGGCCGGTTCGCCAACGGCGATCGCCAGCCCCGCGGCCAACATCGCATTGGCGCCCTGATAGCGGCCGATCAGATTGAGCGCCACTTCATAGCTCTCGCCGGCATAGGCGATAATCAAATCCTGGCCATGCGGCGCCGGCTCGGCCGCGATCAAGCGCAATTCTGCGTCGGGAACCTCGCCGACCCGAAGAACCGAGAGGCCAAGGCCATTACAGGTTTCGACCAGTGAGCGGCCTTCAGGGGTGTCGCTGTTGATGACGGCTGTTCCAGGTGCGCCGGAGGAGAAGCCATCAGCGCCGAGTGGATGCGGCAGAAGCGTGTCAAACAGGCGCCGTTTGGCAGCAAAATATTGCTCCACGGTCGGATGGTAGTCGAGGTGGTCGTGACCAAGGTTCGTAAATGCCGCGGCCTTGATGGCAACTCCATCAAGGCGGCGCTGATCAAGGCCATGCGAGGAGGCCTCGAATGCCATGTGCGTCACGCCGACGTCGGCGAGACCGGCAAGTTCGAGGTGGAGCGTGACGGGATCAGGCGTCGTCAGAGAGCCGTAGATGCTGCCGTCGGGCCTGATAATCCCGATTGTGCCAATAGAGGCGGAGGCGTGGCCGAGGGCCGTGAAGATCTGTCGGGCGAAATCGGCGACCGATGTCTTGCCGCTGGTGCCGGTGACGGCCACAATCGTCTCCGGCTGACGGGCGTAGAAGCGTGCGGCAAGGAGGGCCAGAGCGCGACGCGGATCGTCAACGCGGATAATGGGGACCGGCAGACCCTGGAGCTGGGAGGTCTGAGCGGTGATGATCGCCGCTGCGCCGCCCGCCACAGCATCGGCCGCGAATGCCGCACCATCGGCCTTCGAGCCGGCCAGGGCAGCAAAAAGGGAGCCGGGCCCGACGTGCCGACTGTCAGCCGTGACATTGGTGATTTCTGTCTTGTCGGCGCCAGCCGGCGGCACGGCGAGCCCCGCCAGCATCGAATCGAGTTTCATGATCGTCCCGGTCTCAGAAACATTATGGGTTCATAGGCGGCGGATGATACCAGGTCAAATCGGATCATCGCCGGAACGCGTCCGAAAATGGCGGCGAGAGAGCTGCGATTTATTCGGTCCGGGGGGCGACACCGAGGAATGGAGCGGTGCGCTCGATAATGCGTCCGGCGACGGGCGCGGCGTTGAGGCTCGCGTAACGCTTCTCCGAGGGGCCGGCGCCAGCCGGATCATGAAGCGTCACCAGCACAACATAACGAGGCGCGGACATCGGAAACGCGGCAAAAAAGGACGTGACAACCGCGTCACCGTCGTATTCCCCAGCTTGCGCCATGTCAGCCGTCCCGGTCTTGCCGCCAACGTCATAGCCGGTTGCGGCGGCGCGGCGGCCGGTGCCTTCGGCGGCGGTGACGTTGCGACGCATCAGGCGCCGGATGGCGGCGCTGGTCGACGAGGACAGGACACGCTTCTTGGCACGCGGCGGGCCGGTGCCGCTTGTGCCAGAAGACTCGACAAAATGGGGTTTGACGGCAAAGCCGCCATTGACCAACGCGGCGCCGGCGGCCGCGAACTGGAGCGGAGCAATCGCGATCCCGTGACCGTAGGAGATCGTGACCAGCTCGGCCTTGCCCCAGTGGGCCGGCAGCTGCGGCGACGCGGTCGGCCCCGCGTCGGTCTCGAGAGGATCGAGCAGGCCGAGCTTTTTGAGGAAGGCGGACTGGCTTGGCTGGCCAACCTCGAGGGCGATCAAGCCGGCGCCAACGTTCGATGAGCGGATGAATATCTGCTCGACATCGAGAGGTGTCGCCGATGGGTGATGATCGCGGATGCGAAAGCGTTCGCCGATTTCGATTGTCTGGCTGACATCGAAACGCGTGGCCGTCGTGATGGTTCTCTTTTCTAGCGCCATGGCAATGGTCAAAGCCTTGAATATCGAACCCAACTCGTAGGTGCCGCGCTTCAGGCGATCAAGGTAGGTCAAGTGCTGAGCTTCCACCGGATTGGCGGGATCGGCCGATGGCAGCGACGCGGCCGCGCGCACGGCCCCGCTCGTCGCGTCCACGATGACCGCAGATGCGGCGCGGGCCCGGTAGCGCTTCATGGCGGCGCCGAGTTCACGCTCCAGCGCAATCTGAGCCCTCAGATCGATTGTCAGGCGTATCCGGCGTTCATCGGGACGCGGGGAGCCGACGACATTTCGCACGCCGACGGCGCGGTCGATGTGGAGTTCCACACCGGCAGTGCCCTTGTTGTCGATATTGACGTGGCCAAGAATATGTCCTGCCGTTCGTCCATATGGATAGCTGCGCTTGGGCTCTGCCCTGAAATCGAGACCGGGTAACCCGAGGCCGTGGATGCGCTGCGCGGTTGCCGGCGACAAGCCACGCCGCAACCAGACAAAGCGTCGGCGGCGGTTGGCAAGCGCCTTGCGCAGTGCCGGCGTGTCGATGCCGGGCAATACCGGTGACAGCGCCGTCAGGACCTCGTCGACATCGAGCAACGCGGAGGGATCAGCGTAGAGCGATTGCATTACGACATCGCTGGCGAGGAGGATGTCGCTGCGGTCGACGATGGCCGGGCGGGCGAAGGTCTCGCTCAAAGGCCGGGATATCGAAGCGCGGGGTGGATTAGGCGTCAGGCCGAGATGAATGAGCTGGGCGGAAATGCTGAGGAACGCGGCCGCGACGGTGGAGAAGACGAACGCCGCACGTATGGCGCGCGCATTGCGCATCGTGCCGTCGGCGCTGATCTGACGAGCGGCGCGGGCATCGGCGGGTATCGGGCGCGCTCCAGGCGCCGCCGCCTGGTCCGTCTGGTCCGCCTGGCGGTCTCTTGACGGCCCCGAGATCACGGTTGACGCACCTTTGCTTTGAGTTGCCGCGGTGAGACGAACTGGTCCCCCCGGGGTGGGCGAAGGCCAAGCTTTCGCGCCAACGGCTCAATACGGTCGGGCCGCATCAGATAGGCACGCTCGGCTCTGAGGATGGCGATGGCGCGTTCGAGCTGCTGGATTTTCTCAGCCGCGTCCTGATTGGCGGTCGCGTTTCTCCGGGTTTGGTAACTGACGGCATAGAGGGCGAAAGCTGAAACGAGGGCGGCGGCGACCGACAGAAGCATAAATGTACGGATCATCCCAGTTGGCCCCCTATTTCTGCCCGGTCGCGGCCACGGCCAAAGTGCTACCGTCCTGCGCGAACCGGCGCTGCGCCTGCGGCCGGGTTCAGCGCAGGTACGGCGCCAGCCGCTCAACCACCTCCGGGAGCCCGGTATCGGCCAGTGGCTCGCCCGATGCGTTGGCGGCCGGCTCGCCCGTGCGCGTTGCGTGACGCAGCTTGGCTGACCGTGCCCGCGGGTTGGCCGCGATTTCCTGGTTACCAGGAGTTAAAGGACGCTGGTTAACGATCTGGAAAGTTGGCCGATCAAATTGCGACAATACCGGCAGGTGTCGCGAGGGGGCAGCACGACGGCCCGAGGCATCGGCGAGGAAGCGCTTGACGATGCGGTCCTCGAGCGAGTGGAATGTGACGACAGCTAAGCGGCCGTCAGGTTTCAGGAGTTGTTCGGCGGCGACCAGAGCGCGCGCCAATTCACCAAGCTCGTCGTTGACAGCAATACGGAGCGCCTGAAACGCCCTGGTCGCGGGGTGCTGGCCGTCGCGCGGCGGCTTGCCGTAGGCGCCAGCGATGACTGCGGCAAGGTCGGCGGTGCGCTTGAACGGTTCAACTTCGCGGCGGCGGCAAATTGCGCGCGCGATGGCGCGGGAGCGGCGCTCGTCGCCAAGCTGGTAAATCAAGTCCGCGAGCAGGGCTTCGGGCAGGTCATTCACGAGATCGGCGGCCGTTGTCGCCTTTTCGAGATCGGTGTCGCCGGCAGCGGACATTCGCATGTCGAGGGGACCGTCAGAGCGGAAGGAAAAGCCCCGCCCGGGGTCATCGATCTGCATCGACGAGACGCCAACATCGAGAACAACGCCATCAACGGGAGCGGTGACGAACTCAGCCATCCGCGAGAACGGCGCGGCGTGGAATGTAAAGCGTTCGGCATAGCTTGCCGCGATGCGCTCGGCTGCTTCGCGGGCAGTTGGATCACGATCGAAGCCGATAACGGATACATCCGGCGCAGCATCGAGCAACGCGCGCGTGTAGCCGCCAGCACCGAACGTTGCATCGATGATCGTGTCGCCGGGTTCGGGGGCCAGGGCGGCCAAAACCTCGGAAAGCAGGACGGGAACGTGACCGGCGCCCGCTAAGCTCCCGACGGGCCGAGCCGCCCCGCGCGGTGTCGGTTCGCCGTCCGTCATGAGCCGCCGCCTTCACGTCCCCGTCCGCTTCCTTCACCCGCCGGCGCCCCCGCTGGATCGTCACCCGGCACCGGCCGGCGCCCCGCCTCGAACAGGCGCCGATGCGCCTGAACCTTTTCTCTCGCTAATCGGCGACGCTCTGCGAACGCCTCCGGCTGCCAGATCTGAAACTTGTCGCCAAGACCGACAAATGTGACGCGGCCTGCAATCTCGGCGTGCGCGCGAAGCCCTTCAGGAAGGACGATGCGCCCGTCGCCGTCGATGGCGAGAACGTGGACATCCCCGTAGAGCGCGACCGAGAGTTCGTCGCGTTCGTCCGAGTAGTCGGGAAGTCCTGAGAGAAGTCCATCGATCTTTTGCGCAAGCCTCTCGCCGCCTGCATCGAGGGCCGGAGCGTCAAGCGAGGGGTAGCAATAGATGCCCCCCGACGTGCCTGCGTTATAGGCGTCCCTCTCGAGTACTGCGCGGAATGATGCCGGCACGGATACGCGCCCCTTGCTGTCGATCTTGTTTTCGAAGGTTGAGACAAAGCGATCCATCCTCAGGTTTCAAGCCTCTGGCCAAAACCCGGCTCAAAGCAGGCCGGGCAAGCGCACCAGCCCGGCGGCAAGGCCGGACCATATTGCTGCGCTCGTGCACACGCCTCACTCACTCGAGAACCTCACGCTCAATCACACTTTCATCCGAGACCGGACTGCCGTGCCGGACCGCATCAACCGATGAAGAAAAGAGGTGTGGCAGTCGCGATCACGGGCCCTCACCGATCTCGCGCCACGTCCACACCTCCGAGCCCGCGGCGAACGGGCAATGATGGGTTAGCATGGGATTTTATGGGCGACAATGGTTTGGGATGCGATTTCGCGGTTTCTGCGGCGGATTTGGGAGTTTTCCACAGCAAGTTTGAAGCCCGCCCTTTTCGCGCTGCCGACTCAGTATTGGGGTTCCGGCCGTCGTCGTCGCGCCTGTTGTTCGCCACGGCAAGTGCTCTCCCGCTGTGGATTTGCGGATTTTTCCGACGTCTGCGCTGTGCGCACAAAGCGTTTGGTTTGGTTAACGCCGAAGCTTCATTGAAAGTTTCACGCCGCCGAACCCGACAGCGAGCGGTCTCATGAAGGTCACGGCAGCGTCGCGCCGCGGCCCGATTGCGGCGGCATGAATAACGGACAACTTGGCGGCTGCAGCAGACGGCGGCACGAACGCGCAGGACGGGAACAGTGGCAGTAGAGAAAGTTGATCAGATGCCGCCGCCGAAGGTCGGAATGCTCGTCGGCGCCGTGATCATCGGGGCAATGACGCTTGCCGCCTGCTCCTCCGGCGGTCCAATACGAAGCAGCCTCGACGCGCCACGCGAGCAAGCGAGCTTCGCGGCAAACTCGGGCGGACCGGGTGGCGTTCTCGGCTACAGTGACAACAGCCTCGGAGCTCATGGCGCTTCGCTTCAACCGCCACCTTATGACAGCGGTTCCCAGCCGGCGCGCCCGACCCGCCCCCGCCTACCGGGCGTCGAGCGCGGCCGTGCGCCGCCGCTCCGGCAGTTCGCGGCCATGGCGCGGCACAAGCCGCATGCTCCACACGTCTACCAGAACGAAGCCGCGTGTCTCAGGACCGGCCTCGTGCGCACCACACAATTCATTCGCCCACGCAGCCCGATCGGCGGTGGCAGGTGCTATGTCGGGCGGCCGTTCAGCGTGTCGGCCGCCGCAGGAGGGCGCATTAAACTGAAACCAGCCGCGACGATGCGCTGCCAAATGATCCCTTCATTCGAAACGTGGGTGAAGGACGTATTGCGGCCGGCGGCACGGCATTACCTTGGTAGCGACATCGCGCGCCTGACGATCGCGGCGTCCTATGCCTGCCGAACGCGGAACAGCCGCTCCGGTGCCAAACTGTCAGAACACGGCAAGGCAAATGCCATCGACATCAAGAAATTCCATTTGGCGAACGGACGCACGATCACGGTGAAACGCGGTTGGCGCGGGCGGGAAAAAACGCGACGGTTCCTAAGATACGTGCATCGCGGCGCGTGCGAGCACTTCTCAACGGTTCTTGGCCCCAACGCCGACCGCTACCATCACGACCACTTCCATTTCGACCTTGCCAGCCACGGCCGACGCGGCACCTATCGCGTTTGCCGTTGATGTTCTTCACGCCGGTTGTTCGCCATACCGGCGGGGCGGGAAGCCTGGCATATTGTGCTTCAGCCGGGATAATGCGCCGGTCAGCCCAAGTTGGCCGGCGGCATCTGGAGCGCGGCGAGCAGGGCTGAGCCGGCCCTGCATTCCTCTGTATCCGTGGCGGACGAGCTTTCGAGCGCCGAGAAATCGAAAAGCGACCGGTCAAGCAAGTGTGACGGGCGTACGTTGGCCAGTGCTTTCAGCATTGTGCGCTTACGGCCGGGCTGTGCGCGCTCCCACTCAGTCAGCATCGCCTTGATCTGCTGGCGCTGAAGACCATCCTGGGAACCGCACAGGTCGCAAGGTATTATCGGGAAGGCCATGTCGGCTGCGAAACGGGAGATATCGTGCTCGTCGCAATAAGCGAGTGGGCGCAGGACGAAGAGGTCGCGGTCGTCGTTGAGCAGTTTGGCCGGCATCGTGGAGAGCTTGCCGCCATGAAACAGGTTCAGAAAGAAAGTTTCGAGGACATCGTCGGCGTGGTGGCCAAGCACGATCGCGCTGCAGCCGAGTTCTCGCGCCACCCGATAGAGATGGCCGCGGCGCAGGCGCGAGCAAAGCGCACAGTAGGTCTGATGAGACGGCACCTTTTCGGAGACGATCGAATAGGTGTCCTGCGTCTCGATATGGTGTGGAACGCCGTGACGCGTCAGAAATTCCGGCAGAACATGCTGTGGAAAACCGGGCTGACCCTGATCAAGGTTGCAGGCAACAAGGTCGACCGGCAGCACGCCACGCCACTTGAGGTCGAGCAGCAGAGCGAGCAGGGCATAGGAATCCTTGCCCCCGGAAAGGCAAACGAGCCAGCGCCCGCCCGCTCCGCACATGTCGAAATCGTCGATCGCCTGGCGCACGTGCCGGGTCAGCCGCTTGCGCACCTTGCGCGCTGAATTTGATGAGCCGGCTGCGCGCATCATCGGGTGGCACTGATCGGACACGTCGTTCAAATCCCTTTCTCCCACTCGCTGCGGCGGAGCGGTGCACAGTTGCAACGGCGAGCGGCGGTCTCAGTCATGCAATTGCCCATACCAAACGAATCCCTTAGGCACGTTAACCAACTGTTAACACTTGTGCGCGTCTGCATCGCCGGGGACACCGATGAACCAGAACATCCAAGACAATCTTGTTAAACTACTCGACGCGTACCTTGAAGATCTCAAAACCGAGGCCGACACGGTTACGCATATCGTAAACTACATCAACGATTCCACTGCTGCACGCGCCGCGCTCGCGGAACAACTCGAATCGTATTTCTGGACGCGTGAGAACAAGTCCGCGAATACTGAAAGCACCGCGCCGGCACGCGACCCTGCCCAAATCCAAGGCAAAGCCGAAGCGCTCCTCAAAGGCCTTCAGGACTTCAATATGGCGCAGCCTGAACAATCGAAGAATATGTAAACGCACGCGCGCCTCATGCGCGCTGCGGCAATCTTGAAACAAGGCTGACGAGGTCGCGGCATGGCGGCGGATAATCCAGACCGAGTATCTGATGACATCTCAAGGGTCGTCGATTACCTGAACACCAAGCGTTCAGGTGCAAACGAGCGGACCCACGGTTTGGCGCACGAAATCGCACATCGGCGAGAGGCGTCGAGCGGGCCGAGAGAAAATGGTCCGTTGGCGGAGGCGCAACCAGTCGCCACGAGACGGCCGATGGCGGCGGCATCTTCGACGTCGGCACCTACGGGCTTGGTGGCGAACCCATTGCTTACTGAGCGCTACCACGCGTTCTGCCGGGATGTGGATGTTCTGCTCGACAGTTTCCGCGCACGCGTCGAGCATAACAAGCCGATCAAGCACTAGCAGGCTGCTGAAGAACTCATGTGGCTCGCGACGCCTGCTAGATCATTTCCGGTTTAGTTGCAGACCGTTCGTAACCGGCGCCGTCGCCGGCTCAACCGGAAAAAATGATCTGCTCCAATAGTGTAGAGCGGAACTACCAGCTCTGAGCAGAAACAACCACCTGACCGAACGGTCAACAGGGCCCGTGATCACCATCACGGGCCTTTTTTCTGCAGTCCGGTCATGGCCTCGAGGCGAGAAAATCGATCACGCCTTGCTTGAATACTGCATCGCCTACCGCCTTCATATGATCGCGTCCGTCCAGATCAAGTGCCTTTGCGGCAGGAATTAATTTCGCCAGCCCCTCGGCGGACCCGGCAATCACATCCTTGGTCCCCACCGCAACGAGTACGGGGCAGGCGAGTTTCGCGACATCTTCAGGCGTGATTGGCTCGCGGCTCGAGCGGATACAGGCGGCGAGCGCCTTCAGGTCGCTGCCGGTTTGTTCCGCAAACGCACGAAACGTGCGGGCCGTTGCGTTGGTGACATCGTCAATGCTGTCGGCTTCGAGCGCGTGGGCAAGAACGACGCAATGAATCCTGTATATGTCAAATAAGGAATGGACGTACCTAGCCCAAGGGACTATCAGCGCGATGCAATCAATAATATCTCAAATCTTTATCCCCGCGAGAATCGCCTTCTAATCGCACACGCCACAGGACTTGGCAAGGGCATGATGCCGCTGTGGATTGCCATGAAGTACCCACACCACGTCCGGCAGCGTGGGATGCTGTTTATCGCCCACCGCAGAAAAATTCTGTTTCAGGCGCACGACCGTTTTCAGCAGCATTTTGGCGACGAGTATCAGATCGGACTTGAAATGGGCGAGTCCAGTGCCGTAGGGCATGAGGACGTGATCTTTATGAGCGTCGAGTCGGTCGGGCGCATCCAGCAGCAGCGCATCCGGAAATACGACAAGTGGGACCGGAAATTCGGCATTATCTTCTCGGACGAATCGCATCACCTTTCCGAAGAGTCAACGTGGGACCGCGTGCTTAACTTCTTTGGCGTAGGGTCTGACGAGAGCCGCCACTACTCCATAAACGTCAAGGGACACACGCTTCCGCCGCTTGCGATTCACCTGACGGCCACGCCCGAAGACCAGATGGCCCCATTTGTCGATCAGATGGCCCACTCTATGAGCGTCTTAGACGGCATCCGGCAGGGGTGGCTAACCGATATTAAGTCCTATCAGCTTGGCGGCTTAGACGGCCTAGAGAGCCTTGCAGCGGCCTATGACAGATACTTGT
>CAZWCL010000028.1:0-14281 GCA_964632265.1 uncultured Hyphomicrobiaceae bacterium
GCAAAGGCTTCGGCGATGGCGACGGTGTTGACCTGGATCAGCATGTTGTTGACGAGCTTGAGAGCCAATCCCTTCCCAAAGTCGCCGACGTGGAAGATGTTCGATGACATCGGCTCGAAGACAGGCCGCCAGTTGTCGAGTGCTGTCGCCTCGCCACCGCAAATGATCGAGAGTTCGCCTGATTGGGCTCGAACGGTTCCGCCGCTCACGGGAGCGTCGACCATCGATATGGCGCTAGCTGAGAGCCGATTGTGCATGTCCTTGGCTGCAGGCGGGTCAATCGTGCTCATCATGGCAACGGCGTGGCCGGCGGCTGCTGTCTGCGTGAGACCGGACGCGCCGAAAAGGATTGCTTCGGTTTGAGCCGTTGTTTCGACCATCGTAATGGTGCGGTCGGCTTTTTGGCCGATTTCAGCGGGTGAAGCTGCCGAACCGGCACCGAGTTTGACGAGCGCACTGACTTTCGTCTCGTCGATGTCGTGCACAATCACGGAAAATCCGGCACGGACGAGGTTCGCCGCCATGCCGCCTCCCATCGCGCCAAGGCCAATGAAGCCGATCGTTGTGGTCATCTTAAAGCTCCGTCATTCTGCTGCTGTTCAAGCCGGCCGAGTTCGATTGGTTCAGGATCTGTCCGGCGCCACATGGCCTCGGCGGCGCGCAGCCTGTAAAAGGTATTCGAGTGAAGTTGTGAGCGCCTGTCAAACTGCGTCGATGCTGGCGGCACCAGAGAATGGAGATTGACCATGAAATTGACGATCAATATCGACTGCACCCCCGAAGAGGCCCGCTCGTTCTTCGGGTTGCCTGATGTCAGCCCGATCAATGCATTGATTGTTGAAGGTCTGGCAAAGCGGACGGAAGAGAACCTCGAAATGTTTACCGATCCGCAAAGGTTCTTCGAGGCAGCCATGGTGAACGGTTTCGGCAATATGGATGCAATGCAAAAGATGTTCGCTGCGATGATGGCGCAAGGTGATCCGACAAAGCCGGGCGGTGGCTAAATTCGCTTACGGTGGGCACCGGCGAGCAGAGTTCGCCTGCGTCTCCGCCAAGCGTGAACCTGCGCGGGCCGCGTGCGCTCTGGGGCGATAGAGGCTGCAGGTGCTGGCGCGTAGGCTGATCGATTTTGGGCACGGTACTTCGAAAAACCGCAGGAAACTTGGAGATAATACCGCGCTGGTAGGTTGGTCGGCGGTCGAGCGTCAGCCAGTCGTCTGCTGTTGCCGAACCGCGTGTGGTCTCGTGGTATCGCCCAAGACATGAACGCTGATCAGATGCGACGCATAAGTTGAAATTTACTTCAATCCATTCATTCTGTTTCAACGGATTGGATAATTGAGCAGTGAATTTCGAGAGATGAACATGCGTATGGTGGTGGCGGTCCTTGCAGGCCCGCTTCTGGTAAACATCTTGCACACATCAAGCGCCGAAGCGAAACGCCGTTACTGTATGGCTGATCACTTCCACTACGGCTCCAGCAGTGGTCACAGGACCAAAAATGGTGCCCGTGCCGAAGCGATTCGATCGTGGTCGGATTTCACCGTATTCGAATACGGTACTGCCTGGGGCCGTTTCAAAACAGCGCGCAGCCGCCGGGTTCGGTGCAGCCGGGATAGTAACGGTTGGGGCTGCAACGTCGAAGCGGTACCGTGTCGCTGGCGTCGGCGTTGACGGGAAATCAGGTGCCGCAAAAGGTTTGGTACGGTGCGGCATCGAGTGGCGCCGGCTTGGCAAAGCTTTCGCATCCGTCCTGTTCGGTGAACGGTGATTTCAGAACGGCCAATAATTTTCTGAAGGGCCCGAGATCGTCGTATTGTACCGCCGCGGCCAAGGCCTCTTCCACTTTGTGGTTTCGCGGAATGTAGATAGGATTCACGGCGTTCATCCGGTTTTCGATGTCACTCGCGGACCGGTCTTCAGAGCCTGCGAGGCGTTCGCGCCAGCGCGGTAACCAGGTCTCTATCGCGCTCGGGTCGTCAAACAGCGACTTGAGACTTTCCGTGCCGTCAACTTGGTCAGGCGCCGATGCGCTGCTCAGATGACGAAAGAACAGTGTGTAATCGACGTTTTGGCCTTCAAGGGCACCGAAGAGGTCATTGATCAGGTCGAGATCTGCGTCGTGTTGATCGACAATTCCGATCTTGGCACGCATGAGGTCGAGCCAGTGGCCCACGTAGACTTTAGGGAAGCCGTTTAATATCCCGGTGAGCTGTTCGATGGCGCGGTCCTGGTCTTCGTCAACGGCGGTGATGAGCGTTTCGGCAAAGCGGGCGAGGTTCCACTGGGCGATTGCCGGCTGATTGCCGTAAGCGTAGCGGCCCTGGGTGTCTATCGAGCTGAAGACGGTTGCCGGATCGTAGCGGTCCATGAAGGCGCACGGGCCATAGTCTATGGTTTCGCCTGAGATCGTCATATTGTCCGTGTTCATGACACCGTGGATGAAGCCGACTGTCATCCACTGTGCAACGAGCCGCGCCTGGGCATTGAGCACGGCTTTGAACAGGGCCAACGTCGGGTTGTCGGCGCCGGCTGCTGCCGGATAGTGGCGCTTGATCACGTAGTCTGCGAGTTGACGAATCTTCGGCCATTCCTTGCGTACGGCGAAGTACTGAAACGTTCCAACGCGAATATGGCTCGCGGCCACGCGGGTCAATATGGCGCCCGGCAGGGCAGTCTCGCGGAAAACCAACTCACCGGTCGCGACTGCGGCAAGGGCGCGGGTGGTCGGGATTGAAAGGGCGTGCATCGCCTCACTGAGGAGGTATTCGCGCAAGACGGGACCAACCGCAGCCTTGCCGTCTCCGCCGCGCGAAAACGGCGTCCGGCCGGAGCCCTTCAACTGAATGTCGCGGCGCTCACCCCTGGTATCGATTGCTTCGCCAAGCAAGAGGGCGCGGCCATCTCCAAGACTGGGTGAGAAACCGCCGAACTGGTGGCCGGCGTAAGCCTGCGCGATATTGACGGCACCAACCGCTGGCGTGTTGCCGGCGAAGACCGATAGCGCATTGTCGCTTTCAAGCGCATCTTTCGGAATACCTAGTTCCTCCGCCAATTCGTAGTTCAAGGCGAGGACGCGCGGTGCCTTGGCTTCTTCTGCCTGCCAGTCGACGTAGAAGCCTTCCAGATCGCGCGCGTAGGTGTTGTCGAACGTGAAGAGGGACGTAGCGGCTTGAGTGGTCATAAACGGTCCAGTCGTTGCGGCATTGCGGGCGCGAGAGGGACCAAACGGAATGATCCGACGCGCCCAAACTTGTTTCGACTTCACATTGGACGGATGGCGCACGCGTGCAAGGGGTGGTCAACCGACGGTGGGCGAACAGAAACACGGTGCCCCTCAGAAACTGAGCGAGAGATCACGATGACCGGCGGTGCAGGCCGCCACGTAAAGAGCCTGTTCGCGCGGAAGCCGTGGCAGTTGGCGTAGCCCGATTGTATCGCGGATAGACGCTTCGTAGGCTCTCAATTCCGGCAGGACGTCCTGTTCGGCAGCGGCGCGCCATTCCCTCTCGACAGCGTAGGCTGCCATGGCGGTTGCGTAGTGTTCCCGCGCCTTGTCAACGTCGGGTGTGCTGCGGCGCAGCTCGCGGCGTGCTTTGCTAAGGGCTGAACGTACTTCGCGCGCACCGTCAACACTGCGCACGGCGCGGTAGACGGGATCGACCGCTTCGGCGGCCTTGGCTGGCGGCTCGGTGCGGAGAGTTTCGCCGAACGCCTCGACTTGCGGCTCCAGCGCGCGGAAGGCTTCGCCGTCCTCGAGGACTTCCAATGTCTTGTTTATGCCGCGGTAGGCCTGATCTGCGGTGCGGCGGTAAACGCGCCGCGCCGTGACATCACTCTTTTGGATCTCAGCGAACTTCTTGCGTTCGCCCTGCCATTCAGACGGTATCTGCTTTTCGAGGTTTTCGCGTTCCGCCTTGAGCTCTGCGATCTTAGCGGCGCTTGTTTCGCGAATGTCGTCTGCATCCTCGCCGCGAGCGCGGCGGGCGCGTGTTTCGAGCTCTTTCACAGTCTCGTCGATCCGTCTCATTTGCTTTTGGAGCGCACGGACCTCGAGGCGCAGGGGCGCATACGTCACTGCGGCGGCGTCAAGTGCCCTTTCGGTCTTCTTGATCGTTTCGAGCTGCGGGAAGACGGCGTCGGCCTTTTCGAAGCTGTCTTCAAGATCGCGCTGCATTCGCTCGGGTAAAGAAGAGATGTCAAGCGCTTTGGCGGTATCGATGGCCTGGTGCAAGGCGTCGCCGTTCTTGGAATATTGCTCGAAGACATATTCTTCGATGCAATACTGTAGACGTGGGTTCAACGGTGGTGGTGATGTCTCGGAGAGGAGTGACATCCGTGTCGGAAGATAGTTCACCAGCGATGGCGTCATACCCACGATGGCCAGTGCAATAAGCTGCAAGGCAATAAAGGGGACGACGCCTTTATACATCTCGACAGTCCTGACGACTGCCGGGGCGACGCCGCGCAGATAAAAGAGGGCGAAGCCGAACGGTGGCGTCAGGAACGACGTTTGGATGTTCAGCCCGATCATGACGCCGAGCCACACGGCAGTGACGTTGGCGGAGGGGTCCATCAGCAGAATTGGCGCGACGATAGGCACAACGACGACGGCAATCTCGATGAAGTCGAGGAAGAAGCCGAGGATGAAGATAACAGCCATGACTATGATGAATTGGGCCCAGAAGCCGCCCGGCATGTTAGTGAGGAATTCCTTGACCAGTTCCTCGCCACCGAATGCACGAAACGCGGCGGTCAACATCGCCGCTCCGAGCAGAATGATAAAGACGAGCGAGGTGGTCTTTGCCGTTTCAACCATCACGCCGCGCAGTGTGTCGTCGATTTTGTAGGTCCGCCAAGCACTCCAGATCAGGGCAACAATGAATGTCGTCACGGCAATCGATGCGAGCGTGACGCCCAGGACGTCTTCGCCCGTTCGGATATTCTTGACGTTAATTTGGAAGATGTTGGTGATGATGAGGATCGTGATCAATGATCCCAGTGCGATGAGGGCCGGCCAGAGAGCCCGGGACTGCCCCTCGCGCAGACGATAGCCGGCCATCACCATGGCGCCGGCGGCGCCGATCGCGCCGGCCTGATTGACCGTCGCAACGCCGAGGATGATGGACCCCAAAACGATGAAAATCAGTGATAGGGGCGGAATAAGGATGAAGCCGACGCGGGCGAAAAACGCGAGATCGAACTTGCCTTCATTTGGCACCGACGGCGCCATCTTGGGGCGGAAGATGCCGAGGACGAGAACGTACAGCATGTAGAGGCCGACGAGAACCAGCCCCGGAACGAGCGCGCCGAGGAACATTTCGCCGGCGCTGGTCGAGACGACGCCAAATTCCGATGGCATCATAAGGTTGCCGGTCGTGTCCTTGTAGAGCGCCTTGCGGGCGGTGCCCGCCTGGTCGACGGCGCTTGCAAGCTGATCGGCAAGAATGATGAGAACGATCGATGGCGGGATGATCTGGCCGAGAGTGCCGGATGCTGCGATCGTGCCAGTTGCGAGGGATTGAGAGTAATTGTTGCGCAGCATCGCGGGGAGCGAAATCAGGCCCATTGCAACCACGGTCGCGCCAAGGATTCCCGTGGTCGCCGCCAGCAGGGCGCCAACAAAAATCACGGAGATGCCGAGGCCGCCGGGGATCGGCCCGAAGAGTTGCGCCATGGTGACAAGCAGATCTTCGGCGATCTTGGAACGCTGCAGCATGATTCCCATGAAGACGAACAGGGGAATTGCGATAAGGGTGTCGCGCTCGACTTCCCAATATATGCCGCGAAAGTTTGTTACGCCGGAGCTCAGCCAGTCGGTCGGGCCGCCTTGCGCGAAATAGGCATCCGTGTCCCCAGCGAAGAGATAGCCGCAGGCCGCCGCAAGCAGCACGGAGAGAATGGCCGACCCGGGCAACGCAAAGGCCACAGGATAACCCGACGCCAGCGCACCAGCCATCAGCGCAATCAGTACGGCAAGGAAAAAAAGTTCCATTTACGGGGCTCGCACTCAGGTCTGTCTCAGTGGACTGGGGTTTCGTCAGATTCGCGGCCGCCTGAATCGCCGCGCGCGTTGGCTGCGGCCTCGAGCAGGGAACTTGCGAACTGGACCATCATCGTGACGGCGAAGACTGCAAGAAAGCTTGCCATAAGGTATTTGATGTACATTCCGTAGCCGGACTGAGAGACCTCGAAGCCGAGTAGCGGCGTAATCAGGATGGACGACTTCGTCCACATGCCCATCGTCAGGATAGTCCAGCAGAAGATGAGGCCCAGAAATACCGCGCCTAAGGCATTAATTCGGCCACGTGTTGGGCGCGAGAAGCCGGCGTAGAAGACATCAACGCGCACATGGGTGTCAGTGTAGAGGGTGTAGGCGCTGGCGAACAGAAACAAGGCGGCGTACCAAAAGCGTACGAGATCGCCCATGAAGGCTTGCTCGTACGAAAAAATGAATCGTGTGATCACGATTATGAGTTCGGCGGCAACAACGAGAAGCGCCAGCCAGATAAAATCAATGTTGCGCCGTATCGTGGCAATGAGAATTCCAACGACCACGAGCGGCATATGCACGTAGGGACCACGGAAGCGCGCGCGGCCGAGTTGCCTGGTGAGGTCCTCGCCGACCCATGCCGTCAGCATGCCTTCGACGCGGAGAAATGATATGAACGCGTCGACGATGCCGATGAGGAGTACCGCCCAGAATGCAGCGCAAATGATGTAGACGGAGATGCCGTTCAGCGTCTCGGCGTCACGGCGCAGCGAACGTGTTTCGGCTGTGGAGAAAGCATATGTGAATGCCCCGCCTATCGCGATGACGTAGAAGGCGGCCTGCACAACAGCGAGGGTCTCGATACGGCCTTCGAGTAGGTCAAGAGTGCCCGGCCAATCCTGCCAGTACGCCAGGTAGCAATTGAAGAGATAGGCAAACATGCAGGCGACAACAGCCCAGGCGAAACCACGCAGGAGTGGCGCCGCTTTGACGTCCGCGGTTTCATGATCAGAGACGGCGGTCATGTGTTTGGAGCAGGCCTCAAGAAGGTCTCAGGTTTGGAAGGGAATGCGAACGAGTTAAGGGGGCGCCTGCCCCCTCAACTCATGTCGTCCGGGACGCCAAGCCGCCTCGGATTTCAGATTGCCTCGGACTTCAGATTGCCTCGGACTTCAGATTGCCTGGGCGGTAGAGCGTGGAAGCGCCTTAGATGCCGAGCACACGGTTGCGCTGGTTGGAGAACGCCACTTCCGCGATCTTCTGCCAGCCGCCAACCTCACGCAACGTCGCTTGGAAGCTATCGTTGACCTTCTTGGCAAGGGCGCTGTGATCGCGTGTCTGCTCAAAAACTTCTTTCGCCGCTTCGCCGAAGCTGTCGTAGATTTCATCGTTGAAGCGCTTCAGAACGACACCGTTCTCGTTGATCATCTTGGCGAGATACTGACCGTTGTTCGCCTGGGTCTCTTCGTACTGCGCGGCATGTTCTTCCATACAGGCTGCAGTAATCAGTTCCTGCTCCCACTTGGTGAGGCTTGTCCACCACTCTTTGTTCATGCCAAATGAAAGACCGCCGCCGGGCTCGTGCATGCCGGGGTAGTAGTAGAACTTGGCAGCCTCATAAAACTTCATGAAATAGTCATTGTACGGTCCGACCCACTCGGTCGCGTCAATCGAGCCCGACACAAGGTTCTCGAAGATCTGGCCGCCGGGGAGGGAAACGGGCGAGGCACCGAGTTTGGCCATGACGTCACCGCCGAGACCCGGTATGCGCATCTTGAGACCTTTAAGGTCGTCAGCCGTTTCGATTTCCTTGTTGAACCAGCCGCCCATCTGTGTGCCGGTTGCACCGCACGGCAGACACTTCAAGCCGAAGCCGTCGGCGAGTTCGTCCCAGAGAGCTTGGCCGCCCAAGAACTTGACCCAAGCGTTCCACTCGATTGTCGTCATGCCGAACGGCACGGAAGTGAAATAGGCCCAGGCTGGGTGCTTGCCCTTCCAGTAGTAGTCGGCACCGATGTATGCCTGCGCATCGCCGCTTGCGACGTGGTCGAACGAATCGAAGGCACCGACGCGCTCGCCGGCCGCAAAATATTTCGTCGTGATGCGGCCTTGAGAGAGCTCGGGAATGCGCTCGGCCAGGCGCTGGGCAGAGATGCCAACGCCGGGGAAATCTCTCGGCCAAGTCGAGACGATCACCATCTCCTTCGTGCCCTGGGCAATGGCCGGGGCAGCCAGGCTCGATGCTGCGGCACCCGCAGCAGCAACGCCGGCACCGGCTTTCAAGAATTCTCTGCGTTTCATTGGGTCGCTCCCTTCAGAACGTTTCGGATTAAGCCCGAAAGGGCTTGCCGGCGCAACGGCTGCCAGGGTGCACCGGCGTATCGGGCACGCGCGCTCGCCGAGACGACCAGTTTAAGCTTGCTACCAAGATGACTTACAATCATCAATCAAATAACTATTGTGCGGCGATACGCATATCGTCGTAGACGCTTTGAATGTGCCTGAATGTTCGGCAGTGTTGTTTGAAAATCGATAATGCCCGGGAGAGGTGTAAAATGCCAATTGCCACGTCAACAGCCGAGGCGCGAAGCAATCAGCGTCAGGTTCACGTAAACGGCCGGGACTACACGCTTAGCGAATACGTTGGCGCGGCTCCGAAGCGCGGGATATATGTCGAGGGTAACGAGGTAAACGATAATGGTCTGCCGCAGGGTTTCCTCGTTGAGCAGCCGCCGGAAGCGATCACGCTGCCACACTTTCATGAAGCCAATCAGTTCCAGGTTTTTGTGGAAGGACGCGGTCGTATGGGCCGACATGCTGCCGAACCGTTGACGATCCAGTATGCCAACGCGCATACGCCGTACGGACCCATCGTCGCCAGCGAGACGGGCGTAAAATATTTTACACTGCGTCAGCGCTGGGACCCGGGCGCAAAATACATGCCCGGCGCGCGCGATAAATTGCGCAGTGGCAATCAGCGTACACGGCTGGTGGGCGGTATCCCGTTGACGGCGCCCGCCGATCGGAACGCTTTGGAGGCACCCTGCCTCGAGACGGTGTTTGAGCTGGAGGAGGATGGCATGGCCGCATGGGTCATGCGTTTCGGCGCCGGGCAAGCAGCGAACCCTCCCTCACCCGAGGGTTCTGGTGGTCAATACCTTCTCGTTGCCGAGGGCGTATTGCACTACGATGGACGCGACTACGAAAAATGGTCGACCGTGTTCGTCATGCCGGATGAGCCGGCACCGCTTATTGCTGCCGGCGCCAACGGTCTCGACCTCCTCGTGCTTCAATTTCCGCCGGCGGCGTGAGAGAAGGTTTTCGGTCGGGAACACGCCTTACGGCCCTCAGTTTCCGGCTTCGTCTTTGGGTACGACCTTGATGAAGTCCCAGGGGCCGGCCGGCTGATCTTGCAAACCCATGATGCGACCGTTGAGGTGTTGGCCCTTACGGCGAACTACGAAGCGGGCCTCGCCCTGGTTGTCGCCACTGGCCCAGTTGCCGGTCAGCACGCCGTCTGCTCCGGTTGTTTCCTCTTTGGAGAGGGTCATGGTCAATGTCCCCGTCACCTCTTCCTCATCGGCACGGCGTGTGGCCCAACTCGATTCGATAGAGCAGGCGCCGGTGTCGACGGCGGACACGTCCATGGTGGAGCGCCAACCCGTCTGTTGCCCGACATAGTTCCCTTTAAGGCCCTCAAGAAGATCTGTGTCGCAAGCCGCGGCACCTGCCGTCAAGGCGACGGAAACCGCAACGGCAAGAGTTCCGAGAGCCAGAGTGGGTTTGAAACGATTCATCTACCGGTCTCCAAGTTACTAATCCTGTGCCGGTAACAATGTTCGTGCAATTTCGTTCATTTACCGATTTGTCGGCAGCGATTGGTCCCCCCCCCGCCCCCCGGGGCATCGGGCATCGGAGTATCGGGAGCATCAGTCTCGTAATTTGGCGCCGGCATGCTCCATGAGCTGGACGAGGACCTCGAGGGGTTGAGCGCCGACAGCCGCTGCACCGCCTGCGACAAACGTCGGGACGCCCGTGACGCCGATCCGGCGCGCCTTCATCCAGTCGGCATCGACGGCATCCTTGAAAGTTCGCTGTTCGAGAACTTCACGCGCGTTGTCTCGGTTGAGACCTGCCGCGTAAGCGCAATCGAGCAACACATTCGGGTCCGCGATGTTCAAGGCGTTAACGAAGTAGGCCTTGTAAAGAATATCGTGGATCGCTTCGCCTTCCGGCTGTGTGTCTGCCCATTTGCCAAGCTCTTGCGCCAAGCGGCTGTTGTAAGTGTGCGTGCGGGTGCCGTATGGCAAGCTTTCTACCGCCATCAGTTCCGCCATCTGCTTTTGCTTCGCGGCGATTGCTTCTGGGCCCGCGCCGAAAAGCTCTTGCAGCGGGCGTCCTTGAGCGGGCGTTTCGGGATGCAAGGGAAAGTGCACGAGTTCGACGCGGACGTCGTAGATTTCTCTGATGTGTTCAGTACGCACGGTACTGAGATAGCACCACGGTCACACGTAGTCCGTGAAGATTTCGAGCAATAAAGGTTCGTCCGGCATCGGTGCATCCTTTCGTATCCAGGTCGGCAACGGTCTGGTCATCAACGGCATTCTTTCAATGTGGCAGTGCTGCGAGCGGCTCGCAACCGCTTGCGCCCTCCAGCCTTCACTATTAGAGGGCGCGATCTGATCGACGGGGGCGCGATAATGGGGGCGGTGGCCACATTCAATTCGTGCTCAAGCCCTCAAAAAAAATCGAACTGTGACGCAGGTAACAGATGGCGGCGGCGAGTTGGGGCATTTTGAGATTGTCGACGGAGCACACCGATCCTCCCCGACACGGCCAGATAGCAGACCCAACCCATTTTGAGGACCCAACCCGTGAAGAAAATCATCGCCATCGCAGCTTTCGCTGCCACCGCCGCCATCTCTTCGGCTCCTGCAAAGGCACAGATGTCAGGTCTTTCAGCTCTTGCAGCGGCATCGCCAACTGAGACCCTCGTCCAAAAGACCGGGAAACGAGGACGTCTCGCCGCCGGCCTGGCTATTGGTATCGTCGGAGCTGCGATCGCGAGCCATGCCTATGCCGACCGCAATCACTATCGTGGGAGGCGTATGTCGCGCCATGAACGACGCTGCCGACGCTGGCGCCGGTGGTGCCGTGATGGCGAAGGCCGTGCTTGCTGGAAGTTCGATAACCGCTGCTGATTGGGTCCGGCAGCCCTTATCGACAGTTCCAGCAGAAAGGTCGCTCACGTACCTCCCTTTCGTGAGCGGCCTTTCCTCGCCTGGGGTCATTTCGTTCGTGCTTGTGATGAAATGGGCGACCTAATGGACATCAGGAAGTTTCCCCGGATTGTGGGCCGGTGATCGCGCGTGCGGTCGAAGCTGCTGTGTGGACCCCAAAATGAGCAATGATTTTCAGGCCTCGTCACTCAACGCCCGCCCGTTACACGGCGTGCGTGTTCTCGATCTATCGCGTGTTCTGGCGGGGCCCTACGCTGCGATGATGCTGGCGGACCTCGGGGCTGAGGTGATCAAGGTCGAGAACCCGGCGCACGGCGACGATTCCCGCACCTACACGGCGCCCGAGCGTGACGGCCACGCTGTCTACTTTCTTACCGTCAACAGAGGCAAAAAATCGGTCGCGCTTGATCTCAAGTCGCCGGGGGGGCGCGATGCTTTTTTGGCGCTGGTTGCGCAGTCGGATGTCGTGGTCGAGAATTTTCGTACAGGTGTGATGGAGCGTCTTGGGCTTGGCTATGAAGATCTCCGGGCGGTTCGGCCAAGCCTTGTGATGTGTTCGATCTCTGGTTACGGCCGCGATGGGCCGAACGTCAACGTGCCCGGCTATGATCCTGTCATACAGGCTGAGAGCGGACTGATGTCGATGACCGGAGAGCCCGACGGCGATCCGATGCGGATCGGCATTTCCCTCGTCGATATGGTGAGCGGGCTTTATGCTTCTAATGCCATTGCGGCGGCGCTCAGGGCGACCGAGCGGACCGGGCTCGGCCGCTTCATCGAAGTTCCGCTGCTCGAAACAGGGCTCAATATGCTCGTGAATTTCGCGGGAGGCTATTTGATTACCGGCGATGAGCCGCGGCGCGTCGGGAACTCGAACCAGATTGCGCAGCCTGTCGGGCTGTTTGAGGCGCAGGACGGACCGGTTGTAATCGCGGCCGGCAACGACATACAATTCGCCCGTCTTTGTAAAGATGTTATCCAACGGTCGGATTTGGTCGATGATCCGAGGTTTGCCGACAACGCTAGGCGGGTTGCGAACAAAGAGGCACTCAAGGGCGAGATCGAGGCTGCGCTGTCCGCGGCGCCGCGAAGCGATTGGGTGAGGCGGCTGCGTGATGCTGGAGTGCCGGCCGGGCCGGTGCAGGGCATCGCCGAGGCGCTCGATTCCGAACCGGTGCGCCAGCGCGGCGCGGTCCAGTCCGTGAGCCATAGTGCACTTGGCAGTTATCCGGCGGTCATGACCCCGCAGCGGTTCGCCGAGACCGAAGATGTCGACCTCAGCGGCGCACCGCTACTGGGAGAGCACACGAGACAGGTTCTTGCTGAGATTGCCGGGATCAGTTATGCGGAAATCGATGTTCTTGTTGCGAGTGGGGCGGCACGCGTTTGCGAATAGCTTCAGCCCGTGCGCGCGGCTTATTCGATATCCGGTTTCAGCAGTTTGATGATGCTCGAGGTGTCGAGATGGCTGTTACCGTTGGCGTCGTGGATGGCGAAAGCGGCGGCGGCGGCGGCGCCAAGTGGCGTTGAGACGCGCGCCATCAGTGCGGCAGACTGCGCAAGACGGAGGTCCTTGAGCATCAGTCCGGCGGCAAAGCCCGGTTTGTAGTCATTGCTGGATGGCGCCTTTTCGACAGGGCCGGAGACCGGACACATTCCGTTCAGGACGAAGGAGTTCGCGCTCGAGGTAGACATGACATCGTAGAGCGTCTGGCGGTCGACGCCCAGGGTTTCACCAAGGACAAAGGCTTCCGAGCAGGCGAGGGCCGTAATGCCGGCGACCATGTTGTTGCAGATCTTGGTCACCTGCCCCTGGCCTGCGCCACCGCAGAGCACGATGTTTCGGCCCATACCTTCGAGCACCGGGCGGCACTTGGCGAAGACTTTCTGATCACCGCCGACCATGAAGGTGAGGGTGGCAGCTTCGGCGCCCGGTACGCCGCCCGACACAGGCGCGTCGACAAATTCATAGCCAGCCTCATTTGCTGCCTGATGCATGGCGAGGGCGGTCTCTACGTCGATGGTGGAGGAATCGATCAGAACAGTTCCGGGCGCGACGGCATCGAGGACGCCGGCGTTGACCAGGACATCACGAACGTTTGCGCCGACCGGTAGCATGGTGACCACGAACTCGACATTTGTGGCGGCTTCTGCGGCGCTACCGGCTGCCTTGGCGCCGGACTGGGCGACGTAGCGCACCGCTTCCTCACTCAGGTCGTAAACCTTGAGATCGTGGCCTGCCTTGATCAGATTGCGCGCCATGTGCGCGCCCATATTGCCAAGCCCAATGAAGCCGATCGACGACATTATTTTCTCCATCTCTGGTGTGGGGGCGCGGTCGAAGCCGAGGGTATGCCTGGTCCGAGTTGCGCAGCGGACTGGCAGAGTATCATTGAATGGGATGGACACCAGCGAGGACAACGTTCGATCGCACACTTGCTCAGAGCGGGCTTTTCGCGGGGGCATGCGCGTTTTCACGCAGATTTGTTCGGAATTTTCTGGTTGTGTCGCACGCTTTGTTGGAGGCTTGTGCGAAGCTTGCAGTGTACCCTCGCGGGGAAATCAGCTCTCGACGGACCGCCAAATGCTCAAATACGTCATGATCCTATTTTCGATATGTGGCAGCGCAGTCCTGCTTACGGCCGGTCATGCGTTCGCCGGGTGTGGTTCTGGACCAGGGGTGGGGGTTGACTGGTCCGGCTGCCGGAAAATGGCGAAGGTGCTGCAGGATTATGATCTGTCGCATGCGAATTTTGAACGAGCTGATCTCAGCCGCACAAATTTTCAAAGAGCGACACTGGTGAAAGCGGATTTTACAAAGGCCAATCTCAGCTACGTGATCCTGCGACGGGCGAACCTCAGGGAAGCCGTACTTTCCGGAGCGTTCGGCACGCGGACGTTCATGGATGAAGCGAACTTCAAGGGGGCGGACATTTCGAAGGCTGAGTTTTTTCGTGCGACACTCACTGCGGCGGATCTCAGCAACTCGAACCTCAATGGCGCGCAGTTCTCCCGTGCGGATATGACGGCTGCCAACCTGGACGCGGCG
>CAZWCL010000029.1:0-14135 GCA_964632265.1 uncultured Hyphomicrobiaceae bacterium
ACTTCGTCGCGCAGTTGAGCGATAAGGCGCTGCTGTTTGAAGAGTTTCTCGTTCGCGAGGCAGGTGCCGGACGGATCGCGACGCCGATTGCGCGTGCCGGACCTAAGGCCGATGTCCTCGTGCATGGGCATTGCCATCAAAAATCGTTCGGAGTGACGGGCGACGTCACGAAAGCGCTAGAACTCGTAGAAGGGTTCAACCCAAAACTTATCGAGTCGAGTTGTTGCGGCATGGCGGGATCGTTCGGGTATCAGGCCGAGACCTATGAAACGTCGATGGCGATGGGGGAACTCGATCTACTGCCGGCAGTTCGCGCCGCTTCAGACGACACGATCATCGCGGCGGATGGATTTTCGTGCCGGCACCAGATCGCAGATGGAGCAGGACGCGAGGCGCGCCACGTCGCGCGCGTGTTGGCCGATGCGATGGGGCTTTGAGGTCTATGAGTGATAGCGTGACGGCGACGCGCAGCAGGCAGCGAGGCAGCCAATCGGGGAGCGAACGACCAACGCTTGCGGTACGGCTCGTCGCAGATCTGCGCCAGCTCATCTTCGATGGTGACCTTGCGCCCGGCACGCGACTGCAGGAAGAAGAGCTAAGCCGGCGTTTCGGCGTGTCGCGTACGCCATTGCGAGAAGCATTGAAGCTGCTGACGTCGGAAGGGCTGATCCGTATCGAGCCCAACCGCGGGGCGACGGTTACGGCGTTATCCGTGGCGGAACTGGCGGAGACGTTTCCGGTAATGGGGGCGCTTGAGGCGCTTGCCGGGGAACTGGCTGCGGTGGCGGCGAGCGCTGATGAGGTCGCCGGGCTTCGCCAGATCCACGACGAGATTGTCCAACAGTACGAGCGTGGCGACCTGAAGGCGTATTTCGCGGCCAACCAGCGCTTTCACGAAGCGCTGCTGGCAGCGGCTAATAATGCGACGCTCTGCGAGCACTATGCACGTCTGGCGGGACGTGTCCGTCGCGCGCGCTATCAGGCTAATCTGTCCGCTGAGCGTTGGGCGCAATCGGTTGACGAGCACGAAGCAATCATACAAGCGCTCGAAGCGCGGGATGGCGCGGGGCTCGCCAAGACGCTGCGGGCACACATTGACCACAAGTTCGAGACCGTGCGGGAAGTGTTTTTGCTTTGATTTGCCTCGCGACGGCTATTCAGTTGCCGCCCAGCCGGATGTGGACCCATCGGACAAGCCAGCGCATCCGGGCCGAAAAAGCGTGGCGTCCCATAGGGATGCGGCGAAATTGACCGCTCAGCTTCTCAGCTTCGTTGCGCCGCCTTGATGTGGGATCCACCACATCTGCGACGGACGCGCCTTGTGAGCGGCCAATTTCGTCTCGCATCGCGAGCCACATGAGTTCTTCAGCAGCCTGCTAGGCAGCGCGTTCGACAGACTGCGCATTGGTCACCCATGCGTGCACCTTCTCGAGGTCCGGCGGCTGGCCGTCCCGCAGGATGCGCTCCCCCTCCGATGTCTGCGCAAATCTCAAAATCGCAGCAAGCGCCTCACCGGCATCGGCGTCTCGCAACGCTTCAACGTCCGTCAGTCCGGCGCCAACGAGCAGTTGTGCGTGACCGCCCCGCAGACCCGGCACCGTGCACACGAGTTTCGCCTGTTGTTGCCATTCTACAAGTACCTTTGCCGTGATGTACCGAGTATCGAGCGCCTCAGCCATGGCGTCCGGGTCACCTACCAGAAATTGTTCAACCGTTAGGATATCGATCGCCGCGAAGCGCGCCGCTGTCTTCGGGCCGATCGAGGGGGCTGCTTCAAGATCATCACTAGCCGTCAGATAGAGCCGCGGACGGCGCTCGTCCCGGGCCGTCGCGGTATTGGCTGGCGCATCTTTGGTCGCCCCTGCTGCCGCCTGCGCTGCCTCCCCCGGCGCAGCATTGCGTAGCCGGTCGCGCAGACGCGCCAATGGCTCACCAGCCGGTCCCTTGAAAGAAGCCCCGCCTGTGCGCGGCACCGATGTGGTCGAGACATCTGCGGACGGGCATGTCTGTCGAGATGACAACGGTCGCTGCGCTGCCGGGTCAGCCGGACGCCTGCCACCTGCTGACGCCAACGGCGGCACTTGGCCTTGTGGCAACGGTGAATGGCGCCGCCGTCGCTGCCGCGCCTCGTCACGGTGGTTTGCTAGATGGGTCTCCACCTCGCGCCGGTAAAGTTCACGCACCTGGCGGTCGTCTTCCGGCAGCGTCTCTTCGACACGTCCAGTCGCTTGCCACTCATCATACATGGCTTCGACCTGACGGCGGTCGCCTACGTCCTCCATCTTCCTCACCACCCACCGAACCGGAATTTTGAGACCGGCAACGACGGTTTTTGCCGTCAAAGCCACATCCGGTGGCGTCACGTCCGCTTCGGCGAACGCCCTGTCCAGAAGTTGGGCATGGGCATCGGCGGCATCATGCAGCAGTCCCGCGATCACCGTTTGGCAGACTTCATCCAGCCCTGCCGGCGGATCGACGACGCCTGCGTGAAAATCGTAATGAGCGATAAGCGTTTCATAGTGCGCGTTGGCTCTCTCGGCTCCGGCAATCACATGGTCTTTGATCCAGTTATCACCTGTCCCCGGCGCTTCCGCCGGTTCAGTCGGGACTCGCGGTTGCTTCACGAGTTGGTCATAAGCCTTCGAAATACTCCACTCGACGGCACGGTGGATGTTGTTTTCAGCCTTTGATTGCGCCGTATGGAACGGGTGGATCGGATCGGTAAGATAATGACTCATGATCCCGGCCGCCCACACCGCTTCGTGCCATGCGCCAGCCCTGAGCTTTTCGACGAGCTTGCCATACCAGCTCTCGACCTTTTCCGGGGCTCCGCCCCAGTAGTCGTCGCCTACGTGAAGTACATGGTTCTTGAAATCCTTGAATTCCTTGTCCGGCGCCTTCGAGCCCTCCAGGTAAACCTCGACTTCGCTCAAAAACAACCTTTGCCACAGCGCGGCATCCTTGGCCTTCAGGTGTTTGAGGGCGTCGAGCGCAAGTTTATGATGTGTGCCGTTCGCATGTGCGGCGTAGACGATGCGAAACAGAAGGTTCATTGTGCGGCTCCAGACGGGGCTTTGACGGTGGCGCGCCAGCGGACGATAACGCGTGCCAATTAAATCTGAGTCGCGTCGGGACGGCGACCGACCACGGGCTGTCGCAGAAAAATCAACGAAGAGGCGGAGCCCTAAAGCGGTATGGAGTATCTTTGGATTTTCATCAGCGTGTTCGGCGCGCTGATGCAGGCTGTACGTACGGCCGCACAACGTCAGCTCAACCGGCACATGTCCAACCTTGGCACCACCTATGTCAGGTCGATCTTCGGTCTGCCGGTGATGATGGTGTTTCTGGTTTTCGTGCTCGTCGTTTATGGCGGCGGCCCGCCGGCGATGCGCCTTGATTATCTCGCGCTAACCTTTGGCGGTGCGACTGCGCAGCTTTTCGCCACCATGGCACTTATCTACATGTTCAAGTTGCGCAACTTCGCTATCGGCACGATGTTGACCAAAGTCGACATCCTGATGACCGCGGTCATCGGATCGATACTTTTTTCTGAAGACTTGTCTTCAACGGGACTTGTCGCGCTCATTATCGTCGTCGCTGGCGTTTTGCTCATGACTGTCGGTAAACTGGGTGTCGAGACCATCGCAGCCGATGTCGGCAAGTCCACATCAGCAGGCTACTCTCAAACGCTTTTTGGACGTTCGACGCAGGTTGCGTTTCTGTGCGCGCTGCTCTTTACATTTTCCTATCTTTTCCTGCGCGAAGCGACGCTCATAATCGAGCCTGCCGCCGGTGGCCGGATGCCGGAAGGCATCGCGGGCAAATTCTGGCGTGGCGGCTGGACGGTAAACATTGCGACGCTGATGCAGATTGTTTTCGTCGGCATCTATCTCTGGTTCACGGAGCGCAGCGTTTTCGCGCAGATGAAACCCAACGCTGGAATCGCGTCGTTCATCGGTGTCACCAGTGCACTAGGTTCAATTGCCTGGTACACGGCTTTTGCTATGCAGAATGCAAGCTACGTCCGGGCTGTCGGGCAAATAGAAGTGGTTTTCACTCTGCTGATCGCGTGGTTCTATTTCCGCGAACGTATGACGCCACTTGAACTCATCGGTGTCGCTGTGACGGTGGTTGGCATACTGGTCTTCCGGCTGGCCTATTGAGGCATCGCAGCGGAATTGAAGCGCACCATCGGATCTAAACCTTGGAATAGACTGCGGTTCAGATCAGGAATTTCTCGAGCGGTTGGCCTTTTTCGAGTTTTGCCACCAGCCATTTCGGTTTGCGTCCACGGCCGGTCCAAGTTTCGCTCGCGTTATCCGGGTTCGCATACTTCGGCGCGACGGTGCGTCCCTTCGTCGAACTGCGTCCCGTCCCGAACAGGTCGTTGATGCCGAAGCCCGCATCCGCGGCCATTTTCTCGATTTTTTCCTTGAGTTCGGCCCGTTCGCGTTCACGTGCCGTCACCAGGGCCTTCTTGACCCTGAGTTCCAGATCAAGAAGATCTTTCAAGCTCATTTTGTCGACATTGATTTGCTTCATTGTTCTTCCGCTTTGTCGTCTGGTCGTTGTTTTTGCCATTATGAGACTGCCGTAATGCCTGTTGGTGAAACTTCGGTTATAAAATTAAATATATTGTTTATTCGACGCCGAATTTGGGAATTGACTGCGTAAGCATCGCCCTCAGCACGCTTTTGATAGTGCTCGGGGCTGAACGTCAGTATTGTTTGCTGCTAACATGAGGGTTGTCTTTCGGGCAATGTGACAATCGAGCAAAACTTGATGTGTCACAGGGTGTCGCGTCGGGCATACCTTTCCGGGTCTGCAATCGCAACAATTGGAGAGCATTGGCGAGACAAATTGCGACGATCACCGGACTGGTACGCGGCAATGGCGCAAAAAAAATACCAGTCCGGGGACTGGTATTTCAAGACCTGAATTTGAGGACGTCTTAAACCGCGTATTGGACTTGTCTTGAGCCGGCTAAATCCCATCCATGTCCGACGGTCCGTAAGCCCCTATGGTCTCCAGGGAGTTTTTCAGTTTTTGCTCTCGATCATTTGCTCGATATCCGGCACTAATTCCTCCCGGCTCCCGGCTCTACGTGAACGGCCTTCAAAACTCGCACCTTGATCCAAAGCGAATGATTGGTGATAGAGATCGCCTTCTACAACTGCGGAAGGGGCAAGCCGGACATCCGCAGCCTTTATCGTCCCAAAGATAGCGCCATGCACGACAATCTCTTCGGCATTTACAAGTCCAGTTACTTTGCCGGTCGGTCCGATGATAATTTTCGAGCCAACCACGTCACCTTGAACTTCGCCATCGACCTGCAGCACACCCCGAGAGAAAATTTTCAGTCCCGAGCCGACAATCGTCAGATCATTTCCGATAACGGAGTGGTCCATAGATTGTCCGTGTGGCGCGGATGACGGTTTCGTATTTTCCATGAGAGGCGCTGTGTTTCCATCGCTCGGCGCGGGTGGCGGTGCCGCCGCCGGGCCCGGCGCATTCGGCATCGTGTCTGGCATATTTCGCTGTGTCGGATTACGCGTGAACATTCTTCCCCCTGACAGATTTTCCAAGTGCCTTTTCCAGCCGGCCGCCTTGCACCGCCGGTGCTGGTTGACAGTAGCACTTTATAGCTTTTTTGCCTCAAATCGGGCTAAATGTGGGAGAGTCCCAAAAAAAGGGACACGCTCAGCAAGTCCCTTGAGGAAGTAGCAGGCTTTTCCAGGCCTCTCGCGCGCCAGAGGCGCCTGGGGTGCGAATAGCCTAGATCATTTCCGGTTTAGTTGCAGACCGTTCGCAACCGGGGCCGTCGCCGGCTAAACCGGAAAAAATGATCTACTCCAATGGTGTAGAGCGGGATTGCCGGCCTTGGTGGAATCGCGAAAGCGATGCCACCACAATCGAACCCGTCTAGTAGCACTTTTGAATAAGGCGCCAGCTTACAACTTTGCAACGCTCGCGGCCGCTACGGGTTAGCCAACATTTGCGCTCAGGCTCCCGGCGGTAGCTGCAGTACGTGCCCGGCTTGCCGCTGAAGCCTTCAAAACCCTTGATCGGGTGACGGCTGTCGAATTCCCACTGTTTGTAGGTCGAGCCGCCACGCTTGGCTTCGGCGTCGCTCGCGGTGAAGGAAATGGCGCCGAGGGCGATGGTTGCGGCCGTTGCGGCGAGTACGAATTTCGCGGTCATTTCTGATCTCCTTGTCGGTCGGCTGTTGGGTCTGTGTCGTTGCGATGAGTGGAAATTAGCGCCACGGAGTCCTCGCCGCTGTTACCTGCGTCACAAGGGGAAACACCAATTTCTACCGCACCCGGATCTTTTGCTTCTGCAGCAGGCAAGGTTCGTTCCAATCAGTGATATCGTTGCAAGAGCCGGCCTTGCCCCTTCCGTTAGCCGCTCTGCGCGGGCATACCCAAATCCTCGACGATCAAGCAGCAAAACCCGCCGGCCACGTATCAGGATAAGCTCTATGGTAACTCTCGCAGACGGCATGAGCCGCCTCGGCACTGAAACCGCCTTCGAAGTGCTCGCTCGCGCAGCCGACCTGGAGGCCGAGGGCAAAAGCATCATCAACCTCGGCATCGGTCAGCCTGATTTCAAAACGCCCGACCATGTCGTCGAGGCGGCCGTCAAGGCACTGCGCGATGGCCACCACGGCTATACGCCGGCCCAGGGCATCCTGCCGTTGCGTGAAGCGGTCTCTCGGGATCTCGAAAAGCGCCATGGCGTCGCAGTCGATCCCGGCCGCGTCGTCATCATGCCGGGCGGCAAACCGACCATGTTCTTCGCCGTCATGATGTTTGGCGCACCGGGAACCGAGATCATGTATCCGGACCCGGGCTTTCCGATTTACCGTTCGATGATCGAGTACGTGGGCGCCAAGCCGGTGCCGATTGAGCTCAAGGAGGAAAACGGGTTTGCCTTCAGCGCGGACGAAGTGCTTGGTGCGATCTCCGACAAAACGCGGCTGGTCATCATCAACACGCCGGGCAACCCGACCGGCGGCGCCGTCCCCAAGGACGAGATCGAGAAGCTCGTCGCAGGTCTCGCCAAGCACCCGGACGTCGCTTTGCTCTCTGACGAGATCTACAGCCAGATGCTCTACGATGGGCGAGAGCACGTCAGCCTTCTCAACTACCCCGAAATCGCCGATCGCCTGATCGTGCTGGATGGCTGGTCGAAGACGTACGCGATGACCGGCTGGCGTCTTGGCTTCTCTGTCTGGCCTGCGCCGCTCGTCGAAAGCATCGTGCGCCTCGCTGTCAACTGTCACTCGTGCGTTAACGCGCCAACCCAGTTTGCTGGCATCGCAGCCCTCGATGGTCCGCAGGACGCTGTCCACGAGATGGTCCGCGCTTTCGATGAGCGCCGCCGCATAATCGTGCCGGCCCTCAATCAGTTGCCGGGCGTCACATGTGTCGAGCCGGGCGGCGCCTTCTATGCCTTCCCAAATATCACCGGCACCGGGATGGGGGCGAAGGAACTGCAAAACCTGATGCTAGAAAAAGCCGGAGTAGCAACCGTGGCCGGCACCAGTTTCGGCATTCACGGCGAGGGCTACATCCGCTTTTCGTATGCCAACTCCGTCGACAACATTAAAGAAGCTGTCCGACGGGTTGGCGACCTGTTGACAGGCTGAACGCACATAAACTTAAGCCTTTATTTACCATTCTCCGTTTGACTGGAGCGAGGTCGCTGTGTGGCGGCCGGACTTCCCGTGCCGCGTCGGATCGGCAGTACTTTCGGGGGCGGGTAACATGCGTGCGTTGATATTTGTGCTCTTCGTGCTGGCGCTGGGCAAAGTAGGCCTTCAGGCCTACATTCAGCGCGAGGCCACTGAAACGACCATCATTAACGCCTATTCCGACCGCGCACTTGCCGCCTGCGGTATCGACCAACAAGCAGCCGGTACCGGTCGCATGAGACCAAGCGCACGTCGCCAGCGCTATGAAAGCCTACCCGCGACCACCGCACCTGAGCCAAACGCGCGCTTCGAACTTGTCATCGGCCAGAGCGACGTCAATGTCCGCCTCTGGCAGACCAGTCACGCGCAATGGTCGACGCGCTACAGCGCCCCCTTCGTGCGCGTGATCATCGAAAGCGCCACGGGGCCGGTTATCTGCGATTACGATATCAATAATGCCCGTGTCTACGCCGTGACGCGGCCTCAGGACGGTGCGCCGCGTCGCGCTGGCGCCGGAGAGCTTCGCAGAAAGCTATCCCCGGCCGGCGCCACGCCCTCGAACGTCCAGCCTTTGAACGCCGGCTAACCTCGCTTTTATATTTCCGAAACGGCGTATTCATTCCACTTCTTAATACTCGTCTTCAATGCGTTGGCGGCCGTCAGCATGAACCGCCGCCCGCCATGTAGGGCTCGCGCGCCATTACCCCGGCGGCGGCGGCCTTCGGGTGGCGCGCGCGGGGCAAGCGCTGCACGGTTCGGGAGGCAAAGAAAAATATGAGCCAGCATACAATGGAACGGCGTGTCACTCCGCTCGAGCGGTTCGCACCGACATTGGCAGAAACCGCCTCCGTCCGTGGCCGGTGGTCGCGCAAGGTTGCAGCCGATCTGGTCGGCTTTGGCGACATGATCATCGTGTTGCTTGCGCTCGCCGTCCCCTGCATGCTGCTCACCTCGCTCGCCGACTGGTTCCCCCGTTGGCTCGAGATGATCCGTTCGGGGCTCCTGGCATGCCTGATCACCTATGCTTGCTTCCAGCATTGGGGTCTGTATGACACCAGCCGCATGACCGCTTTTCCGGTCAATGCCGATCGCATAATTATCTCGGTCGTCATCGCAATGCTTTCGGTCATCGGCATCACCGTGCCTGTCGGTTCGCACGATATCGATATGATGTTTACCTGGCCGATCATTTGGTTCAGCGCCGCGAGCGCTCTCCTGATCAGCTATCGCCTTCTCATGCAGGACGTTCTCGGCTCGTTGTCCCGGGCCCGCGTGTTCGACGAACGTGTTGCAGTTTATGGCGCCGGCAAAATTGCCGAACGCGTCGAAACATATGTCCGGGAGGCCGGCAACGGCATGCGTTTCGCTGGCACGTTCGACGACCGTACCGACGCCAGTCGCCTCGACGACTCTGCTCCGACCCAGAACGGTGGGCTCGTCGACCTCATTGAGGCCGGCCGCGAAGGCCGTGTTGATCGCATTATTGTCGCGCTGCCGCAGGCCGCCGACAGCCGTCTCGAACAGATCACGCGCGAGCTCGACCAATTGCCGGTCACGGTACACGCCGTCACACACTTCTCGAGCGATCTCCTCGCTCGCCCCGGCGGCCATAAGGTGTCGAGCCTTGGCCCCGTCGGCCTGATCAACGTGAAGGAGCGCCCGCTCGCCGACTGGGCCCCGATCGTCAAGCGCGCCGAGGATGTTCTGATCAGCGCCACCCTGCTGATCCTGACACTGCCGATAACGCTGATCATTGCACTGATGATTAAGGCCACGTCACGTGGCCCGGTGCTCTTCCGCCAGCGCCGCCGTGGTCTCAATCAAAAGGTCATCGAGGTCTTGAAGTTCCGCTCTATGACGGTTCAGGAGAACGGCGGCGAGGTGCGCCAGGCCACAAAGGACGACCAGCGTGTTACGGCTATCGGATGGTTCCTGCGCCGCTCCAGCCTTGATGAACTGCCGCAGCTCGCCAACGTGCTGATCGGCGAGATGTCACTTGTTGGCCCTCGTCCTCATGCCTTGGTTCATGACGAGAAATGGGGCGAGATGCTCGAGCAGTACGCCAACCGCCACCAGGTTAAACCCGGTATTACGGGCCTCGCCCAGGTGCGCGGACTGCGCGGTGAGGCACGGACGCCGAAAGACATCCAGGACCGCATCAACGCCGACCTCGAATACATCGGCAACTGGTCGCTGTGGCTCGACCTCTCCATCATCGCCCGCACCCTTGGCACGGTGATCGGTGCCAAGAACGCCTACTAGCAGGCTATGAAGAACTCAGTGAGGTCGCGATGCGAGACGAAATTGACCGCTCGCAGGGCGCGTCCGTCGCAGATGTGGTGGATCCCACATCAAGGCGGCGCAACGAAGCTGAGCGGTCATTTTCGCCGCATCCCTCTGGGACGTCACGCTTTTTCGCGAACGGGGCGCGCTGAAACGGCGGCCAGAAAATCTGACCTGTGCACCGGCGCGCTGGCACTGCCTCTTGGTGTTTTTCAATCAGCGGCGGAGCTGTCGATAACAAGCCCAAGCTCAAAATCGCTGGTGCCCCGCGGCCGCAATTCGTCTTAAAGCACCGAACCTTCAGCAGTTGAAACCGCTGCAACCATTGTTGCGGTATTTCAGGCAGATATCATAAATGCGCGGGTCGTGGCCGATGGCGCGGCACACTTCTTCCTTGCGGTTTGGATTGCGGCGGATCGTGCGGCCGCTGACCTGGATGCCGTATCCGCGCGCAACGCGCGCAAGATACTCATCCTGGCAATAAGGCGTCGCGATCTCTTCACCTGCGACGATCTGATAGGCGCCGTTGCAACGAATACGAGCATCTGCTGGTGCGGCGGTGGCTATCGCCAAAGTAAGCAGGGCAAGCCGGAAGATATATTGTTTCGCTTGAAACATGACCTTCTCTCCTCTGACCGGGTGGGGCTGACGCCCCGCAGTAGGTCCGATTTCTCTGGGAAATTATGCTGCAAAGCAGCGACCATTGACAACGGAGGGACGTGAAAACCCATCTTCTGTCATGGCATATCGAGAAGGCAGCGCCAAAACACAAAAGGCCGCCTCATATAGAGGCGGCCTCGTGAGAAAAGAGAACTGACGGATTAGCTGCTGTCAGATCAGCACTGGCTCGTCATTTAGCTTGCGGAGGCTGCTCCAACAATCCGCTGACCAACCATGGCATTCCCATCAGTTTGATCTCACTAGACATTGGATCACCTCCTTCCGTTAAGTTGTTGATGGCTGAATCCTGCCACAAATCTCTCTTCACGCAACAAAAATTTCGCATCCTTGACTGCGACCCCAGCGCCCATGTGGCGAATTGGCCCCGCTTACCATACAGCCCGACGTTGCATATCGCATCGCGTGGCACCGTTTGTATCCGACACGGGATAACGATGGCGCTCCACATCGTCTATCATTTCGATCAGCAACAGAAGCGATTGGAATTGGACCAGAGCGACATGGATCTCGGCATCAAGGGCAAAGCTGCAATCGTATGCGCAGCATCGAAAGGTCTGGGGCGGGGCTGCGCTGAAAAACTGGCAGAGGCCGGTGTCAACCTTACGATATGTGCACGAAAGCGCGAGACGCTCGACGCGACGGCGGAAGCTATCCGCGCGAGCACGGGGGTTTCGGTCAATGCCGTCGCCTGCGATATCACAACGCAGGAAGGTCGTGCCGCCGTGCTGGCGGCCTGCCCGGAGCCGGATATTTTGATCACCAACGCCGGTGGACCGCCGCCGGGGGATTTCAAGACGTTCGACCTCGACGACTGGCGCCGCGCCGTTGAAACCAACATGGTGACGCCGATCGCGCTCATCCACGCGACCGTGTACGGTATGGTCGACCGCGGTTTCGGGCGGGTTCTCAATATCACCAGCTACTCGGTTAAAAATCCGGTCCCGACACTTGAATTGTCGAACGGGGCGCGAACGGGTCTGACCGGTGCCGTGGCCGCGCTGGCGCGGCGTACGGTTGCTCACAATGTCACCATCAACGGCCTTCTGCCAGGACCTTTCGAGACGGACCGGCTGCGCGGGACGTCGGCCAACATGGCCGAAAAAGCCGGACGGGATTTCGGCGACGTTCATGCCGAGCGCATGAAAGAGGTGCCGGCGCGGCGGTTCGGGACGCCTGAAGAATTTGGCGCCACGGCCGCATTCCTGGCATCTCAACATGCGGGCTTCATAACCGGCCAAAACATAGTTCTCGATGGTGGCAGTTATCCGGGCACACTCTAACCTGTCGCCACAATCGGCTGAGCGATCTTCGTATTGGCCAAAAGTTATTCTCGGCGCGGTGAATAACCCGGCACGTTGTCGCGGAATAAGTTATTTGGAAAAATCGTAAACGACGTATGCCAGCTGTTTCCGGCGCTTTTCGCGACAACTCGCGCGAGTACGCTTGAACCACACACAAAGGTTGCTTGACCTAACTGGGGCGCTGTGGTGATTCCGCCGCCGTCGGAACTCGCTATCGCCACAGTGCAATCGAGTTTCGTCTGACCGCGCAACGACTTCCCATAATGTTGCATGGCCACATGAAGACGCGAGGCCATAGAGCCTGCTGCAATGTGGGCCGAAGAAGCGATAACAAAGCGAATACGCCCGGCTCGCCTGCCAATACAATGAGGTGTCATATGAGGTTTTTTAACATCGCCGCGAGTGCCGCAATCGCCCTCGCCACGATGATGACTTTCAATGCTCAGGCAAGCTGGAAGTCGGGTGTATTTAACGATCAGACATCGCGATCTGTGACCGTTAAAAAAAGGACTGAAGCAAGACAAAAACGCCAGGCACGACGGAAAGCGACCGCTACGCCGCGCAAGCCCGCGTCCGCCCGGCGCTCGGCCTCGCGGTCTGGCGCCAAGCGCCCTACAAAAAGCAGCCGTTCGCTGCGTGGTCTGGCATCTTATTACTGGCAGCCCCAACGAGTCGCTTCCGGCGGCTGGTTCAACCCGAACGCGCTGACGGCGGCGCACAAGACGCTGCCGTTTGGCACGCGCGTCCGTGTCACCAACTTGCGCAACGGACGCTCGGTGGTTGTGCGCATCAATGATCGCGGCCCCTTCATCCGTGGACGCATCATAGACCTGTCAAAGCGCGCCGCAACGGTTGTCGGGATGCGCAATGCAGGCGTCGTGCCCGTACGCGTCGACGTGCTCTAAAGACACGTTTCGACCTTTCGGCCAGATACCGAAAGGTGAGGGGCTGGGTTTATTCCCGGCCCCTTTTCTTTGGCAGATCAGCACTTTTCGACTACGGTTGAGCATCCGTGCCCACCGTGAGAACAGCATCGCTATCCAGCGCGCCGCGCTCTTGCCCAGACCAGACCCGCCAATGAACGAGAAACAAAACGGGCGTATCCAGGCTATTCAGCGCATTCGCCTTGCGCTGATCGAAAAAAAGATGACGCAGGCCGAACTCGCTGACGCTGCAGACTGTCACGAAAAGACGATACAGAACCTGCTGGCCGGTCGTACGGTGCGGGATCAGACGCTGTTCGATGCCTGCATGGTTCTGGGCCTAGATTTCGA
This sequence comes from uncultured Hyphomicrobiaceae bacterium, assembly GCA_964632265.1. Classification (GTDB taxonomy): domain Bacteria; phylum Pseudomonadota; class Alphaproteobacteria; order Rhizobiales; family Hyphomicrobiaceae; genus CAJQQK01. The sequence continues at coordinate 13,236 of CAZWCL010000029.1, forward strand.
TGAATTGAAAGGCCACTGGAGCGGCGACGGGCCGCCGGGCACGCCGTTTGGAGACGAGTCCCAGCCGGCTGGGGCGGCGACCGAAATTGCACCGGTCTATATGGGCGCCTACACTCGGGTTGCCGTCGATCACTTCATCGGCTCGTACCTGACCATCCGTCCGGCCTTTACGGTGCCGGATCTCGTTATCGCTTACCGGACGGACATCTCCTGGGACAGCAGTTGGCCGAGCCTGATGTTTGAAGAGCGTAATCGCCCGGACGCCCCCTACTCCCACCGCGGGCGCCTTCACGTGCCGCCGTCATCAAACTTCATTCATCTCGTATCGCTGACAAAGGGGGCGATGCGCATGATCGTGGTTTCCCAGATCGACCAGACCAAGGCGATGCGCGGGCTCGTGACGACGCTCGCGAAAGATGGCGCCGTTATCAAGCCGGTCAGCGCTCCTATTCTCTACCAGCGCCTCGACGATCCAGCTCAACCCGCCTATGGCGAGATCGGGCCCGCAGACGCTGCCTATACCGACTACAAGGCGCGCCTCGCCGCTTGTGTCGATGAAGGCTACTGTGCCGTTATATCGACCTGAAAACATTTTTCTGTTTTGCCTGCTGCATCTGTCGGCCGACTGTAGCGCTACCCCTTTAGCGCAGCGTTCGCCGTCAAGCCCGTTCGGTTCGCGGCGACGTTGCCAACAAATTCACGTCAAACATGCCGATATATGTAAGATGCGAAGGACGGCAGTAACGCAGCCTTAACCTTTACAATTTCATAATCTTCTGCGTGGCATATCGGGAAAAAGCCACTTTTGTTGATGACAGTGGTGATCTCGCCACAAGCCGGCACCCGAGCAGTGTGGCGTAGAGTACGAGCGTAGACGGGGGTCAACTCGGATGGTTTCAC
>CAZWCL010000030.1:0-14098 GCA_964632265.1 uncultured Hyphomicrobiaceae bacterium
GGTGATGCAGGTTCTATACGATGGGCTTGCCGATACCAAGTACCGGCCGTGTCCGCTGCTCGTGAAATATGTCGAAGCTGGCTGGCTCGGGCGCAAGGCCGGCCGCGGGTTCTACGACTACCGCGGCGATGTTCCAATGCCGACCCGGTGAACCCTTCACCGCGTCCCGTGTCGCGCCGCCAAGCTACCATTTGATCCGAATGCCGCCGGGGACTGCATCACCGTGCCCTAGGACGATGTGTGCCCAGTGCATGCCCTCATGGAGGGCGGCCGTCACGCCACCTCCTTCGCACGCTCCTTCTTCTTGCGCTCGTTGGGGTCAAGCCAGCGTTTGCGCAAGCGGATCGAGGCCGGTGTCACCTCGACGAGTTCATCGGCCTGGATATAGGAGAGTGCGAATTCCAGCGGCATCTTCATCGGCGGCGTCAGCTGGATATTCTCGTCTTTGCCGGAGGCACGCACGTTGGTCAGCTTTTTGGCCTTGAGGACGTTGACCTCGAGATCGTTTTCGCGCGTATGCTGGCCAATGATCATGCCTTGGTACACCTTGGTCTGCGGCTGGATCATCATGGGGCCGCGATCCTCCAGGTTGAACAGCGCGTAGGCAACCGCTTCGCCGTCGCTGTTTGAAATCAGCACGCCGTTGCGGCGGCCCTGAATCGCACCCTTGAACGGAGTATAGGAGTTAAACAGCCGGTTCATGATTGCCGTGCCGCGTGTGTCCGTCAGCAATTCGCCCTGATAGCCGATGAGGCCGCGCGTCGGCACCAAAAGCACCAGTCGCTGGCGTCCGCCGCCGGATGGGCGCATCTCAAGCAGCTCACCCTTACGCTCGGAAAGTTTCTGGACGACGATGCCCGAGTGCTCCTCGTCGACGTCGATGATAACCTCTTCGACGGGCTCAAGACGCTGGCCAGTCGCTTCGTCGGCCCGCATCACGACCTGCGGGCGTGAGACGGTGAGCTCAAAGCCTTCACGGCGCATGGTCTCGATAAGGATCCCTAGCTGCAGCTCGCCCCGCCCGGCAACATCAAAAGAGTCTTTGTCTTCGAGTTCGGTAACCCGGATCGCGATGTTGCGCTCGGCCTCTTTCAGAAGCCGCTCACGGATCACCCGGCTCTGCACCTTCTTGCCTTCTCGACCAGCAAGCGGGCCGTCGTTGACGCGAAACGTCATTGACAGCGTCGGCGGGTCGACCGGTTGGGCGGTCAGCGGCTCGGAAAGGGCCGGATCGCAGATCGAGTCGGCGACGGTTGCGTCAGTCAGCCCGGCAATGGCCACGATGTCGCCCGCCTCGCCGACTTCGATCGGCTGGCGCTCGAGACCGCGGAAAGCGAGGACCTTGCTGACACGGCCCGTTTCCACAATCGAGCCGTCGTGATGGATCGCCTTGACGGCTTGATTGGCCGACAGGCGGCCGGATTCGATCCGTCCGGTCAGAATTCGCCCGAGGTAGGGATCGGCCTCCAGGGTCGTTGCCAACATGCGAAACGGGCCGTCGGCAACGGTCGGCGCGGGGACGTGCTTGAGCACGAGGTCGAAGAGCGGCGTCAGATCGGTCTTCGGGCCCTCCGGCTCCGTTGCCATCCAACCGTCGCGGCCAGATCCGTAGAGCACGGGGAAGTCGAGCTGGTCGTCATCGGCATCGAGGTTCGCAAAGAGGTCGAACACTTCGTTGAGGACGTCCAGATGGCGCTCGTCGGGACGGTCGATCTTGTTGATTGCAACGATCGGGCGCATGCCGCGCGCGAGCGCCTTCGAAACGACAAACTTGGTCTGGGGTAGAGGACCTTCGGAGGCGTCGACGAGCACGATTGCACCATCGACCATCGACAGAATGCGCTCGACCTCTCCACCGAAATCGGCGTGGCCCGGCGTATCGACGATGTTGATGCGGGTGTCCTTCCACACAAGAGATGTGCATTTGGCAAGGATCGTGATGCCGCGCTCCCGCTCCAAGTCATTCGAATCCATCATCCGCTCAGCCGTCTGCTGATTTTCACGGAAGACGCCGGATTGTTTGAGAAGCTCGTCGATGAGCGTCGTCTTGCCGTGGTCGACGTGGGCGATAATCGCGATATTTCGAAGGTTCATGCGAGACTCGAAGCGCGTTGGCGCGTTGCATCAATCGGCAACGCGGCGGGCGGAGGGTTTATTGTGCGGAGCAAAATTCGCCGTTACGTACCACATGGCCGGCTTTCGGGCCAGCCCATAACTCATGTCGGTCGCGCGTTCTCTCCGACCACGGCATGCCACTTGCACAGCCAAGTTTATCGGAGATGGTATTTCATGGCGGATTAGGCAATGTTCGAACGCACCAGGGTCGACAATTCGACTGATGTCAAGGCGCAGGCGGCGCATCTAGTACTCGACGACGGCACCCGGCTCGCGGGCCGCTTTTTCGTCGCGCGGTCGAAGAACCTTGTCGACGTGCTCAATGGGCCATCTCAATTCGTCGAGTTCGAACCGTTTGACGGCGAACGCCAGATACTTGCGAAAGGCGCCATTCGCTCGCTCCGAATTGTCTCAGCGCCTGCAGGACGCAATCCGGCGACCCTCATTCGTGACACGGATGATTTCAATCCCTACGACATCCTCGGCGTAAAACGCGGCGCGTGCCGGAATGACCTGCGGGCGGCATTCCACGAACGTCTCAAGGCTTATCATCCCGACCGTTACTCGGCGGCCGAACTGCCAACAGAAGTCGAAACCTATCTCGCGACCATGGCGCGCCGGATCAATGCCGCCTACGAAGCCCTCGTCGACGAGGCCATCGAGCGCGATGCAGCGTTGGCACGGCGTGCAGAACCGGTCTTCGAAAGCGGCCCGACAGCTTGACCGTCCTTTCTTTGCTGCATCGCACATAATCTTTGTCCGCGTGCCGCTCATTCCATATCAAATGAATGAGCCCGCCGGCATGATCGCGACAGCTCTATCTGTTGCCAAGGCGGGAACGCGCTCATAGCCTCCTCGCGCAATCCGCCCCGCCGATCCCGCAGGAGCCGCGCGCCATGTTTATACGTACCGTTGCCGAAGACACCTCGCTCGATGCGTTTCGCGAGCAGATCCGGTCGTTTTGTGCAGCCGAACTTTCCGAGAGCGTCAAGCGCAAGCAGGCCGCAGGTCAGCACCTTGAGCGCGATGAATATGATGACTGGCTGAAGCGGCTCGGAAAGAAGGGCTGGCTCACAGGCAAGTGGCCTAAAGAACATGGCGGACTCGGCTGGAGCCCAGAGCAGCATCTCATTTTCTGCGAAGAGCTGGGCCGCGCCGGCGCGCCACCAATCGTGCCGTTCGGCGCCGTCATGGCGGGGCCGGTGATCTACACGTTTGGGACGGATGCGCAAAAGGCGCAACACCTGCCCGGCATCCAATCCAACGATGTGTGGTGGTGCCAAGGCTATTCGGAGCCCGGCGCGGGATCGGACCTCGCCAACCTCAAAACCAAGGCAGTGCGCGACGGCGATAATTACGTGGTTAATGGCCAGAAAATCTGGACTAGTCAGGCGCATTGGGCGGATTGGATTTTCTGCCTCGTGCGCACCAGCAACGAAGGTAAGAAGCAGCAGGGCATCTCGTTTCTGCTGATTGACATGAAGAGTCCCGGCATCGAAGTGCGTCCGATTATCTCGATTGCGCTTGGCCACCACCTGAATGAGGTGTTCTTCACGGACGTCAAAGTGCCGGTTGAGAACCTGATTGGCGAGGAGGGTAACGGCTGGACCTACGCCAAGTTCCTGCTGGCCAACGAGCGCGTCGGCAACGTCGATATCGCCAAGTTCGAACACTACCTCGATGAACTGCGCAAGCTGACAGCGAATACGCACGAGGGCGGACGACCGCTCTCGGAAGACCCGGGATTCAAGCGACGGATCGCGGAACTCGAGGTCGACCTGTCGACGGTCAAGGCATTGATGGCCGACCAGCTTGCAGCGACGCGGGAACACGGCGGGGCGCCGACGATGATGGGTGCGGCTGCGCTGAAGCTGCGCGGCACGGAGCTGCAGCAGGCGATCATGCAGGCTAACGTGGATGTGCTTGCCCGGTATGGCCTCGTCTATCAAACCGATGCACTACACGCCGGCTGGAACGGCGAGGCGATCGGGCCGGAGGCGACCGCGGGGCTCCTCTATGAACATCTGTACCGTCGTGCCGCTACGATCTATGGGGGCTCGAGCGAGATCCAGAAGAATATCATCGCGAAGGGTGCGCTCGGGCTGTGAGCCGGAAAGGTCATCGCCAGCAAGGCCGTAATTCGACCGTCATCCGGCGCAATCGCCGGTCCGGCTTGTGCGGCGGGAAATGCGCGTGTGAAGAAGGTCCGGGTCAACAATGACAAGCTGCCCGCAATAAGAGGAAGACCAAGCCGATGCCGGGTTTTGATAGTGACGAACGCAAGTTGCTGGACGAGAGCCTGCAGGACTATTTCTCAGACACGTATGACTTTGAAGCGTTCAAGCGGCATTTGCGCGATGAGGAAGGTCCCGGCCACAACACCCAAGCGTGGGCGCAGTATGCTGCGCAAGGCTGGCTGGGGGTCGCGCTCCCGGAGGACGTCGGCGGGATCGGCGCGGGCGTTACCGAGCTTGGCATCATGCTGGCAGCTGCCGGGCGGTATCTGGCGCTTGAGCCGTTCATCGCAACCCTCGCCACCGGGGCCGTCGCAATCGACAAGGCCGGTACGGCCGGGCAACGCAACGTTCTCGAAGAGGTTGCCGGCGGGTCTCAGATGCTCGTCTTCTGCCACAGCGAGCCTGAAGCGGGCTTTGCGCGCAACCACGTGGCGACGACGGCGAAAAAAAACGGCGACGGCTTTCTCCTCAACGGCACAAAAACGTTCACACTTCATGCTCACGTTGCAGATACGCTGGTTGTCTCCGCCCGGGCCGGCGACCGCGACGGGCCGGTTCAGCTCTTCCTGGTGCCGGGCAACGCTGATGGCGTTTCGTTGAACGCCGCACCCGGGCTCGATGGGCGACGCGGCGCTGCGGTCGCGCTTGAAAACGTTTCGGTCAGCAGTGCCGGTCGTCTTGGCGACAGCGATGAAGACCGCCTCGGCCTGATCTCGACGATCATCGACCACGGCGTCCTCGCTGCTTGTTCTGAAGCCGTCGGCGCGATGGCGGCAACGACGGATCTCACGGTCGAATACCTCAAGACACGCGAACAGTTTGGCCAGCCGCTCTCGAAATTTCAGGTGCTGCAGCACCGTCTCGTTGATATGAGCGTTGCCACCGAAGAAGCACGCGCAGCGGTCCATGCCGCGCTACAGGCGGTTGACGATGGACGGGCGGACGCGCAACGCGCCATCTGGCATGCCAAAGTGCAGACCTGCCGCTCGGCGCGGTTCGTCGGGGCGCAAGGCGTGCAACTTCACGGCGGCATGGGGATGACCGACGACCTAGTCATCGGCCATTATTATAAGCGCCTCAGCCAGCTCGAGGCGATGTTCGGCGATGCCGACTGGTACCTTGGCCAACTGGCTGCGTGAGAGATCATAGTTGATCGCGGTGCGCGCGCAGCCGGGCCGGCGTCGTCACGCCTTGTTCTCCGCGACACCAACGACCTCTGCATCTGCATCCCGTTTCTCCGGCCCAGATGCGCTCTGGGAATGGCCACTCAAGGGCGCCGGGACGTGGATTTCCGCTTCGAAGCGCAATTCGTCGCTCTGGCGCCAAACTGGCATGATTTATCGTCTCATTGTCCGCCACCTGAAGGACCGGTCCATGAAACTACTCCAACCCCGTTCAGTGCTCTTCTTCCTGTCAGCCATCTTCATGGCAGTGCCGGCATATGCTGTGCAGACCGATGCACCAAAGCCTGAAAACCAGACCGGCGCCAAGGCCGAGACGGTAGCGGTCGGCCTCGAGCACCCGTGGGGTATAGCGTTTTTGCCATCGGGTGACATGCTGGTGACCGAGCGGCCGGGACAGATCCGCTATGTCACCCGGGGCGGGGCGGTATCGAGGCCGATCGACGGCGCACCGGACGCACGCGCCGGTGGACAGGGCGGCATGCTCGACATTGCCGTCGCGCCAGATTTCGCTGCGACGCGAGAGGTCTACATTACCTACACCGAGCGGCGCGATGGACGCAAAACCGGCACGAGCCTTGTCCGGGCCAAGCTTCAAGGCACAGGCGACACGGCGCGCTTTACAGACCTTCACGTCATTTTCCGGCAGAAACCTGCTTACAACAGCGGTTATCATTTCGGCTCACGCATCGTCTTTTCGGGCGATGGCGACAAGGTTTTCGTGACACTTGGCGAACGGGGGAACAGGCCTGGTGCGCAGGACCTTCGACAGCATCTTGGCAAGGTTGTACGGCTCAACCGCGATGGCAGCGTGCCGGCCGACAATCCGTTCGCGAACGACAATAGAGCGTTTCCCGAGATCTGGAGCTATGGCCATCGCAACCCGCAGGCGGCGGCGCGGCATCCCGTCACCGGCAAACTCTGGGTCGTGGAACATGGCGCGCGCGGCGGTGACGAGCTCAACATTCCCCTCAAAGGCCTTAACTACGGTTGGCCGGTGATCAGCTATGGAACGCATTATTCCGGTCAGAAAATCGGCGTCGGACGACAAAAGGAAGGCATGGAGCAACCGGCCTATTATTGGGATCCGTCGATCGCGCCGAGCGGCATGGCCTTCTATACCGGCGAGAAGTATCCAGCATGGCAGGGAAGCCTGTTCGTCGGCGCCTTGAAGTTCCGCCAGATCCACCGTCTGGTGCTTGACGGCGAAACAGTGGTCGCGGAAGAGACACTGCTCGATGGCCTGAACCAGCGCGTCCGCGCCATCGAGCAATCACCAGACGGCGAACTTTACTTCCTGACTGATAGTGCCCGCGGCCGCGTCATGCGGCTCGAGCCACGGCAGTAGGACAGAATACCCCGTCAAAACGCCAAATAGATAATCAAGCTGCCGACCATGACGGCAAGTATGTAAGCACCCAGGAGGATCAAGCCATCGCCGTGCAGCATCGCGAAGGCGAAGATGGTGACCACGACCCCCAGCAGAGTAGATGAAAACGGTACGAACTCAAAAACCGGCATCAAGGCGCCGCAAACCACGCATATCGCGCGAGGAATGTTTATGAACGGCTGACGTGAGAGCCACCGGAACCGCTCGTGCGACCGCCGGTCGACCCATTTCGCAGGCTGCCGCAGCCATGCGATGCCATGTTGCAGACGCTCTGCCGAAATCTTCTGACGCCGCAGCCAGCGCGGCAGCCAAAGGCCGTCCCGCGCGAAAATCAGCTGAACGCCGATCAGGGCAATCGCAATTCCGCAGGTGGCCGAAAACAGGGGTATACCGCTCAAAGGTGTAATGACAAGCAACGCCGGCACAAGCAAAACAGCCGTTAAAGACGAAACCCCTAACCGGTCGACGACTTCGCCTGCCGATACTTGGCCGCCATTGGCCAAGCCGTCGAGTTCATCGAGAATTTCGGCAAGCGATTTGGTCAACGGAGATATCATCCTTCAAAGACCGACATGAGCCTCCGGCTCGCAACCGGCATTGCCGCATCGATGTTCCGCCCGAAGCGGTCACTGTCTCAAGGCGTTTCTGGTCTGGGCCTTAAAGCATGACGTTTCCACCGTTCTTCATCATCCTGATGCTGGCCTCGGTCTACCGCGCGGATTTTTGAAGCCGACGCGCTGCCCGTCCCGACGTTGACAGACACCGAATGATCTCGCATAAACTGCGATTGCATCTCGACAAACCTTGTCTTGAGCCGCTTTTCGGTGCGCCGGTCCATCCGATGGGACTGGTGATACCGCGAGGTCAACACCCGACAGCGCGTTGCGCCCTCGGGTGCATTGGTGCTTTGCGCATTCGACTTTGCCCAGACTGTCGGATTCCAGAGCGCACGTTACTATATCCGGGGTAAGCGCCATAACGACGTCAGCCCAAGAGGACATCCATGTTTGAATCGCTGTCAGATCGCCTGTCAGGTATTTTCGACAAGCTCACGCGCCGCGGTGCGCTGACCGACAGCGATGTGGCCGAAGCGATGCGCGAGGTGCGCCGGGCGCTGCTCGAAGCGGACGTCGCGCTTGAGGTCGTGCGTGATTTCACGGACAGGGTGAAGAAAAAGGCTGTCGGGCAGGAGGTCGTGAAGTCGATTACGCCCGGCCAGATGGTTGTAAAGATCGTCCACGACGAGATGATCGAGATGCTCGGGTCCGACAACCAGCCGCTCAATACGGCGGCACTGCCGCCTGTGCCATTTCTAATGGTCGGCCTGCAGGGCTCAGGTAAGACGACTTCGACGGCAAAAATTGCACGAAGATTTCAGGAGCGCGACCGTAAAAAGGTACTGATGGCCTCGCTCGACACACGGCGGCCGGCGGCCATGGAGCAGCTTAAGGTGCTCGGCGAGCAGACCGGCGTGGCGTCGCTGCCGATCATCGACGGCCAGACGCCGATCCAAATCGCGAGGCGCGCGCTCGATGCGGCCAAGCTCGGCTCATATGACATCGTTATGCTCGATACCGCGGGGCGAACGACCGTCGACGAAGAGCTGATGCGCGAGGTTGCCGCCGTCAAGGATGCGACGAACCCTGCTGAAGTCATGCTCGTCGCCGACAGTCTCACGGGTCAGGACGCCGTCAACACGGCAACGGCGTTCGAGCAGCGGGTGGGTATCACCGGCATTATGCTGACCCGAATCGACGGGGACGGGCGCGGTGGCGCAGCGCTATCCATGCGCGCCGTCACGGGCAAGCCCATCAAGCTGCTCGGCACCGGCGAAAAATGGGACGAGATCGAGGACTTCCACCCGGAGCGTATTGCGGGCCGTATCCTCGGCATGGGCGATATCGTGTCGCTGGTCGAGCGCGCTTCCGAGACGATCGAGGCGGAGAAGGCGGAGAAGATCGCCCAGCGCATGAAAAAGGGCGCCTTCGACCTCAACGACCTGGCCGATCAGATCAAGCAGATGGAAAAGCTCGGAGGCATGGGTGGCGTGATGGGCATGCTGCCCGGCGTTGGCAAAATGAAGGGCCAGATGAGCGAGGCCGGTTTCGACGACAAGATGCTCAAACGCCAGCACGCGATCATCATGTCAATGACCAAGAAAGAGCGCGCGACACCAAAGGTCATCGACGGCAAGCGGCGGCGGCGCATCGCGGCCGGTTCTGGAACGCACGTTGCCGAGGTGAACAAGCTACTCAAGATGCACCGCCAGATGGCCGACATGATGAAGCAGATGGGCAAGAACAAGGGCATGATGAGCCGCATGATGGGGGCCATGGGCGGCGGCCTCGGTGGCATGATGGGTGGCGGTGGCGCGGAGCCGACACCAGAAATGGTCGAGCAGGCGAAAGCTGCGGCGCAGTCCGGCCAGTTGCCTAAAGGACTGCCGGGTCTTGGAGCCAGCGGTGGTGGTTCGGGTGGTTCGGCCAAGGGGCTGCCGGGGCTGGGCGGCGGTTTGCCTGGCCTCGGTGGCGGCATGCCGGCCGGGCTTCCCGGGGGCGGCGGTGCGGGGAGCGGCAAGGCCGGCAAACGCAAGAAGAAGAAGCGCTGATGGCGACCGAGTTGGAAACAGAGCGGCTAACGCTGCGCGCATGGCGCGAAGAGGACTGGCGTTCGCTCGCCGTTTTCTTTGCCGAGCCGGAATCGACCAACATAATGGGCGGCGTTTCGGATGCGGGCTTTGCGTGGCGCGTGATTGCATGCCACGTCGGACACTGGCAGTGGCGCGGGTTTGGTATGTGGGCGGTCGAGCACAAGGACGATGCCGCACTCGCCGGATTCTGCGGCCCTTGGTACCCGGCGGACTGGCCCGAGATCGAACTTGGCTGGAGCCTGCTTGCCGCCTACCGCGGACAGGGTCTCGCCACGGAAGCTGCTTCGGCCGCGCGCCGCTGGGTCTATCGCGAAGTGCAGAAAACGCCTCTGGTCAGCTTCATCGAACCAAACAACAAGCCCTCTATCGCCGTCGCCGAACGCCTCGGCTGTCGCCACGAGGGCAAGACGGCACTTCCGAACGGCCGGCCAGCGCTCGCGTTCCGCCACCCAGCGCCGGAGGCGGTGCAATGACGGCTCAAAAAACAAATCGAACTTCGCGGGCGGCTCCGGCTGATCAACAGGGGCCGCCCTCTATAATCGCTGCAACTCGTGGCGTAGTCCATTCGACCGAACAATCCTGATCAATCTGAAAAAAGGAACTCTCATGTCCGTTGTGAAACTCCGTCTCGCCCGTGGCGGCGCCAAGAAGCGCCCGTATTATTACATCGTCGCGGCTGCCAACACCGCGCCGCGGGACGGGCGCTACATCGAGCGTATCGGCTCTTATAATCCGATGCTGCCCAAAGACAGCGAAGAGCGCGTCAAGTTGCTCGAGGACCGGGTCAAGCATTGGCTTTCCGTTGGTGCACAGCCGACCGATCGCGTTGCGCGGTTTCTGGACAAGGCCGGCCTGATGAAGCGCGAAGAGCGCAGCAACCCAAACAAAGCGAAACCCGGCAAGAAGCGTCAGGAGCGTGAAGCTGCCGAGGCGGAAGCCAAAGCTGCTGCCCAAGAGGCCGCTGAGGCACCGGCCAGCGACGGCGGCGAGGAAGCCGCCGCAAATTGAGGCGGGGCCGGTACGTGAGGGCGCTTGCAAGCAAAGCGCCCTCGTTCGCACCGCAGCCAACAAAAGTTTCGGATATTCATGGCAACAGATCCCGATACTCTCGTCTTGCTCGGTCGTATTTCGACGGCGCAGGGGATTCGGGGTGAGGTTGTAATCAAGTCTTATACTGCCGAACCGGAAGACATTGCCGCCTACGGCCCCCTATACGACAAGGCGGGCGCGCGTTCATTCGACATTTCGGTTGTGCGTGTTGCTAAAAAGGGCGTTATCGCGCGGGTCGGAGGTGTTTCGGATCGCAATGGCGCCGAGGCGTTGCGCGGTACTGATCTCTACGTCAAGCGTGAAAAACTTCCCGAGCCCGATGAAGATGAGCTTTATCATGCCGACCTCATCGGGCTGGACGCGGTCACGCCTACCGGCGAGATCGTCGGTGAAGTGATCGCAATTCAGAACTTTGGCGCAGGGGATCTCGTTGAAATCCGTCTCGCCGGGCAAAAGCGAACGGAATTTGTTCCGTTCGACGATCATTTCGTCCCAGAAATTGATCTCGAAGCGCGCCGAATGACGGTGATCATGTCCTAGCAGGCTGGTCGCTCGGCGCCGCGTATCGAGACTTCGCGCATGCCCCCGCTTTTCGATGCGGAGCAGTCGTTTACCAGCGGTTAGTCAGAACCTAGCGTCATCTGCGCTCTTTTGTTCATGTTCCCGTATTCTCTCGCATTCGAAGCAAAATGCATTCGAGAAACCGCAGGAGGCAGGGGATGAACAAATTCGCTCTTACGATCGGCGCGGCTTTGGCCGTATCGACAATGGCCATCGCGGCACCTACTCAAGCTCACTGGCGCTCGCATGGACCAAGCCACGCGCACAAGGCATACGATGGGCATACCGTCCGACATCGGCACGTTCGCAATCTAAACAATCGGAAATATCGCCTTCGTGCCTACCGAGCGAAGCACAAGCACCCGGCCCGCTTCAAGAATGGCATGCGTCCGGATTGTGCGATGCTCGCCCGGCGCGCCTTTCTCACGAATAATACCTACTGGAAGTATGCCACCTATGAATGCCGGACGACGATTTACAAAGGCGAATACAAATAGGTGATGCCTTGCGGCTTTTGGCCGAACTGGGACGGAGATACTCGAGAACAAAAAAAGGGCCCCGCATTGGGGCCCAGTTGTGAGCGGACTCCTTGGGGAAGACACGCTCGTCAGGTTGCCGGAAAGGCGCCGGGTGATCCCGGCGCCTTTGTTACATCCAGGGTTAGAGCCGCTGGCTCCCGGTGCCGAACTCTGGATAGGCCTCGAGACCGACTTCGGCTTTGTCCAAGCCTTCGAACTCTTCTTCCTCCGTTGGCCGCAGGCCTATGGTCATCTTCAGGATAAACCAGACGATGAGGCTTGCGAGGGAAACGAATGCGGCGACCGAGACCACGCCGACGAGCTGGGCAAGGAAGCTTGCACCGTCATTCGTGATCGGCACAGCCATCGTGCCCCAGATGCCTGCCAGTAGGTGCACCGGAATGGCACCGACGACATCGTCGATCCGCATCTTATCAAGCAGCGGTACCGCGAAGACAACGATCACGCCGCCGAGGGAGCCAATCAGGATCGCCATGATCGGCGATGGCGTCAGTGGTTCGGCGGTGATCGACACGAGGCCGGCCAAGGCGCCGTTCAGAGCCATGGTCAGGTCGACTTTTCCATAGAAAAGCTGGTTGAGAATGATCGCTGCAACGACGCCGCCACAGGCCGCGAGGTTAGTGTTCATGAAGATCTTCGACACCGACGAGGCATCAGAGAGGGTGCCCATCGCCAGCTGCGAACCGCCGTTGAAACCAAACCAGCCAAGCCAAAGAATGAACGTGCCAAGGGTTGCGAGCGGCATGTTTGAGCCCGGCATTGCGTTGATCTGACCGCCTGGACCATATTTGCCGCGACGAGCACCGAGCAAGAGAGCACCGAAGAGTGCCGCCCAGCCGCCGGTAGAGTGGACAAGGGTGGAGCCAGCGAAGTCCTGGAACTCGGCACCGGCAAAATCTTTGATCCAGCTCGTGTCTGCGCCCGATGCGAGCCAGCCTGCACCCCACTTCCAGGCACCCTGGATCGGATAGATGAAGCCGCAGAGGATCACGACAAAGATCAGGAACGGCCAAAGCTTAATGCGTTCGGCCAGTGTGCCCGAGACGATCGAAGCTGCGGTCGCGCAGAACACCATCTGGAAGAACCAGTCGGAAGCGGCGGAGTAGCTGCCGGGATCGTTGGCCGGTTCGGGAATTGCTTTTGGCGTAAACGAGCCAAGGAAACCGCCGTCGACGCCGTCGTACATCAGGTTGTAACCCACGGCCCAGTAGGCGAGGCCAGCAACGGCGAAGAGCGTGATGTTCTTCGTGCACTGCATCGAGACGTTCTTGGTGCGCACCATGCCGGCTTCGAGCATGGCGAAACCGGCGGCCATCCACATGACCAGGAAGCCGCCGATCAGGAACAGCAGCGTATTGAATACGTACTGCATTTCCTTTTGTACGCTGGCGGCGTCAACCGTCGCCTGCGCAAATGCCGGTTGGCTCACTGTTATCGTAGCCAGACCAAGCAGGGTAAGGAGCGCGGCGGGCTTGGTCACCGACGCGGACTTCAAATTCATCATTAAGGTTCCCCAGGTTTGATCGAAATTTCGTTGGGTTTGCGCCTAGATCGCGTTTTCGTCGGTCTCACCGGTCCGGATACGAACTGATTGTGCGACGGGAGACACGAATATCTTGCCGTCACCGATCTGGCCGGTCTTGGCCGCACCAGCGATAGCGTCTACGGCCTGCTGGGTACTGGCGTCCGAGACGACCACCTCCACTTTGATTTTTGGGAGAAAGTTCACCGCGTATTCCGCGCCGCGATAGATCTCCGTGTGGCCTTTCTGACGGCCGTAGCCCTTGACCTCAGTGACCGTCATGCCTTCGAGGCCAAGAGACGTGAGTGCCTCGCGGACTTCATCGAGCTTGAACGGTTTGATGATCGCGCTCACCAAATTCATGTGCTTCCCCTTCGTGACAAACGGATCGCCGCATATGCGGACGACCGCCCAAGTTCGGCAGCAGTCGACTGATGCCGGCCGCCGTTCACGAAGAGTTAACTCTCAAGGACCGTGCCAACTCGCAGAATTATTCATAAGGTATTGAGATTATTGTATTTTATTTTTTATCGCTAAAAAGTTAGGCACTGCTGCCATGGCATTTGTGCCTATTTATTGCGCATATTCTTCGAATTGCCTATTATTTAACCACAAACTCGGTGTCACGCTTGCGCATGAGGCCTTCCTGGGTTGTCGACGCGACCAGCCGTCCGTCGCGGGTGAAAAGTGTCCCCCGGCAGAACCCCCGGCCGCCGCCCGCCGAAGGGCTGTCCTGGACATAAAGCATCCAGTCGTCCATCCGCGCCGGACGATGGAGCCACATCGCATGGTCGAGACTGGCAAGCTGGACGTCCGTGTCGAAAAGCAGCTTCCCATGCGCGATCAGCGCGTT
>CAZWCL010000031.1:0-13974 GCA_964632265.1 uncultured Hyphomicrobiaceae bacterium
ATTCTCATGGTCGGGGTCAATGGCGCCGGGAAAACGACAACAATCGGCAAATTATCGGCGCAGTTTCACTCCCAAGGAAAATCCGTGCTGATCGCTGCAGGGGACACGTTCCGAGCGGCAGCCGTTGACCAACTCCGGGTATGGGCAGAGCGAACCGGGGCCGGATTCGTCAGCCGGGAAGTCGGCGCCGACGCTGCCGGGCTCGCCTACGATGCGATTATCCAGGCTCGGGCCGATAATGCCGACATCGTGCTCATTGACACGGCGGGCCGCCTGCAAAACAAAGACGGCCTGATGGACGAACTCGAGAAGATCGTCCGAGTTGTTCAGAAGCTCGATGCGGAGGCGCCGCACGATGTCCTTCTGGTTCTGGATGCGACGACGGGTCAAAATGCCCTACGTCAGGTGGATGTTTTTCGGGAACGGGCAGGTGTAACGGGCCTAGTAATGACCAAGTTGGACGGTACCGCCCGCGGGGGGATCCTCGTGGCAATCGCAGACGCGCACGGGCTTCCGGTCCGGGCGATCGGGGTCGGCGAGAGGGTCGAGGATCTTCAGGCCTTTGACGCCAAAGACTTTTCCAACGCGATCGCAGCCGATTAGAGGATTGTTCTCCTTCGCGCACTAAGTTCGTACACGATTGCTGAATTGGTACGGCGTAACCGCCGCAGGGACCACCGGAGCGGCATCCGACAGATTTCGCTCAGACGGCGCGCAGAGGATCAGACAGGGAACCGGACAGAACAATATGAGCTGGCTTCGAAGACTCTACCCGTTCAATTCGGAACAGACGGTCAACATCATGAGCGAGTTCGGCCCGCTCGTCGCGATGTTCGTCATGAATGCCGCGTACGGCATTAATGTCGGGACATGGGCGCTTATCATCTCGACCGTTGTTGCCATTGGTGCCATGCTCATGGTTCTTGGGCGTTTGCCGATTTTTCCCTTGATTGCGAGTTCCGTAACGATCGTTTTCGGTTTTCTTACTATCGTCACCGGCGACCCGATGTGGGTTCAGATAAAAGTAACCATATTCAATGCGATGTTCGCCATCTTCCTATTTGCCGGGCTGTACATCGGGAAGAACTTCTTCAAGTATATCTTCGAGAAGACCTTCCACTACACGAAAAAAGGATGGGACAATTTCACGTGGAGCTTCGCGTGGTTTTTTGTCTTCACCGCCATCCTCAACGAGATCGTCCGCCTCGGGTTCGAGAAAGATCAGATGTACGCCGTCGGCCCGTTCACCATGGACGGGGTCAACGTTTGGATTCTGTTCAAGATCGCACTGATCATGCCGCTTAGCGGGGTCTACGCTTGGTGGCTGACGCGAATGATGCAGAAGCATCGAGTTTCGACACCCGAAGAAACATCGACAGCGGAGCAACCGAACCAAAAACAGGTTGCAAAACAAGTTGTTACACAGCCACACGTTCCTTGATTCGGCGCTATCGGCTGACACTTGGTTCACGATGCGCGGCTTTGTTTTCGATAAACGCTTGGAGGAACGCTTGAAGAACGATCTCGAAACCGAGCGCGTCAGCGAAAACGCCGAAATGCCGCCTGCGCAAGGTCAGTTCGCGAAGCTTCTGCTGGAAGCCGGGCCGCTGGTTGTGTTCTTCATCGCGAATGCAAACTACGATATTTTTACGGCAACAGGCGCCTTCATGGTCGCCACTATCATCGCGTTGACGCTGTCGCGGCTAAAGTTCGGCCGCATACCCGTGATGCCGCTTGTTTCTGGTTTCTTTATTTTGACTTTTGGTGCTGCAACGCTTTTTTTCCAAGAAGAATTCTTCATCAAAATAAAACCAACGATCGTCAATATTCTATTTAGTCTTATTCTGTTTGGCGGATTGCTGCTGGGACACTCATTGCTACGTTATCTTTTCGGAGAAGTTTTCAAGCTGACGGATCGAGGCTGGAAGTTATTAACAATTCGGTGGGCATGTTTTTTCATTTTTCTTGCCTTACTGAATGAATTTGTGTGGCGCAACACGAGCACCGAGTTCTGGGCCGGCTTCAAACTCTTCGGAGTCATGCCGATCACTATGGTCTTTGCGATATCGCAGGTTGGATTGCTGCAGCGGCACTCCGTCCCGGACGAATCATCCACGGGCGAGGCGCAGAAGTAGCCTCAGCACGACTGGAGTCCGGGGAGACATCCGCTTGCAGCGTCTCCGGGGGCCTTGCGGAACTGTTGCGCGCCCAGCAATGCCATGCCCGCTTAATAGTCCGCATAAGCCGCATATAAGAATTGCCCTAAAACTACGTGCGCTGAACATTCTGGAATTCACAGGTCGGAAGCAAATTCCGGATTTGTAGATTGAGATTGATCGCGGAATGTGTTTCAACGTGAGGGAATAATAAACTAAACGAAAAAGCGATAACGGCACTCGGCGGACGGGCCAGAACATCCGCGGCTGCCAGTTCAGATGCTTCACCGACAGAACCTGGAGCCGCTTATGAGGACGCACAATGCGGGAGTAGGAAACGCTATGGTGGAGAATGACAAGCTGCAAACCTCAGCACTGCATCTCCTGCATCGTGCCGGACAATGTGCTGGTGACATTTTCCAAAGTGAGATGGTCAACGGAGACATCACGCCAAGACAGTTTGCGGTCTTGCTTGCCGTTTCGCAGAACGAGGGCCTTAGTCAAACGAGCCTCGTCAAGAAAACCGGAATAGACCGGTCTACTCTCGCCGACATCGTTCGTCGGATGTTGCGCAAGAACCTGCTACAACGGCGGCGCACGAAAGACGACGCGCGTGCCTATGCCGTAAAGCTGACAGATGAGGGATGGGAGACGCTGCGCTCTTACGAGCCGGCCGTTGACCGCGTGGACACGACGCTTCTGTCTGCCCTCCCCGAAGAGAGCCGACGACGCTTCCTGGACGAGCTATCACTCATCGTGAACGCGCTCAGCAACCAGCAGAGCCGCCCGCCAAGCGAATAGTCTCCCGACGGACCAAGCGTAGCCACGTTCGCGGTGTAAACACAGCCTTCTCATACCGACAGGGGCTCTGCCGGCTGGTTTTCACTCAGGCCGCGCGAGATCGACCGAATAATGAATGACACTTGCCGCTCGGTGGCTCCGCGGTCGAAATCGCCAAGCTTCTGGTCCAGAGCCAGGGAGATAACGCCATGGACGGCCGAGAACAATGCGCGCGCTGATTCTGAGCGACGTTGCTCCGACTGAATTGCAGGCGCTAACAGCTCCTCGACAATCTCGAAAAGTTCAGCCTGGTTCTCGCGGTACCACTCCGGCACCGGTGTTTTCGTCGTGAGACGATGCTCGAAGAGCGCGCGCCATTCGTTGGTGCGTGCGAGCGCGAAATCCAGATACGCCTTCGACAGCGCATCCAACTGTTCATTGACCGTATTGGCACGCGATCGAGCACGCAACAACACCGCATGAAGGTCGTTCAACGTGCCCGCGTTGGCGGCGATGATCAACATGTCGAGACTGCCGAACAAGTTGTAGATCGTGCCAACCGAGCAGTCCGAATCACTTGCCACACGGCGCGCCTGCAGCCCTTCGAGTCCTTCCGTCTTCAGAATTTCGCGCGCCGCGCTAATGATGACGGATTTCTGGCGATCTCGATAGTTCTGAACAGACATGCGAAACTCACAATCTTATTGTGCGATGCGAGAAGGCCCGGTTGACGACCGCCCTAGCCGGATCGCACCCATATGCACCGAGGTTGCGAACCATCCAATGGGGTACGCTATACCTGCGTTGGCACGTCAATCTGTCGGTTTACTCACCGTTTGGTAACGCTCTGTGTGCGCTGCGCGGGATACAGCGACAAAAAATGCGCTCACAATTACCACATAACCGCCCATCCAAAGACATTGGGTCTCCAACCCGATCCCAACATCGATCAATAGACCGGTGAGGCCTGGGCCGACAGCTGTCGAAAACACCATCGCTGCCACCGCAAACGCTCGTATGGCGCCAAGGTTCCGTGTTCCGAAGTACTCCGGCCAAATGGAGCCGAGAAGGGCTTGCGAAGACCCTTGCGTGACACCTACCATAATGAGCGCGAGCGGCCCCACCCAAAAACTTTCAGCAGTTCCGAACAGAACCATGGCGGCAGCTATCGGCAATAGGTAAAGCGGCAGTAGCCGGGCCGCGCCATACCTGTCGATTGCCGCACCAGCCATGAAGTTCGCAACAACTGAAAAGGCTGAGTAAATCGGGTAGGTCGCTACATAGAGCGCGAGCGGCCACTGCTTTACCTCGGCGAGATGCACCTGATGAAAAAACAGCGATGTGGTGATGAACGACGGCGCGAGGAAGCCGGGAATCAACGCCCAGAAGAACCAGTGGCGCATTGCCTCCGCACGTGTCCAGTGACGTTGGCCGAGGCCGACGGTATGCTCGGCCTCGTTCATCGATTGAGGTGAGCGTTCGGTTTTCAGCAGGTAGGCAACAAGCGGCGCCACCACCAGGGCCAGGACGAGCGCAGCACTTACCCAACTCAAACGCCATCCCACGACGCCAGACAAGAGAACGAAGCAAAGTGGCAGCAGGCCCTCGCCTAGTGAAAAACCGAGTGAGGCCACAGCGACGGCGCGACCACGGTTTCCACGAAACCAACGGCCCATTGCGGTGAGTGCCAGATGACTCATCATGCCCTGACCGCAAAATCGTAAGCCGAATACGACGAGTATCAGCATCACCCAGTGCGTCACGCTTGCCATCGCAAGACACATGACGACGAAAGCAGCAATCGTGATCAGCGCCAGCGATCGTACGCGCAGACGATCAGCCAGGCGCCCGACATTCACCAAAGCGGCCGCCGACATCAAGGTGCCGAGGGTATAGATGGTGCCCCACGACCCGTGCGTGAGATTAAACGTCGATTGAAGGTGTCCCGCCGACAGGGCTATAAAGTAAGTCTGCCCAAAGCTGGACGAGCACGTTAGGAGTACGCCGGCTCCAAGCCAGCGTGGATTCTTCTGAATGAAATGTAGGAGAAGCATTGAGGTCCGGAATCTGAT
Source organism: uncultured Hyphomicrobiaceae bacterium (assembly GCA_964632265.1). Lineage (GTDB taxonomy): Bacteria > Pseudomonadota > Alphaproteobacteria > Rhizobiales > Hyphomicrobiaceae > CAJQQK01. The sequence continues at coordinate 5,009 of CAZWCL010000031.1, forward strand.
GCCGTCGAGATTGCTGGTAGCTCGTTCGACATCCCGGCGTTCGCGCCTTGCAACGGCTTCAGCAAGCCTTTCAGCATAGCATGATTTTGCCAATCGGCCGCGCGCCGTCGTATCTACGATCTGCATCCTCGCAAATTCATTGGTCGATCCACGCATTGCGTCGAAGGGCGCTGCGCTTTTCTGGAAGCTGGCGTCGACGTCGCGCCGGACGACTTGAATACGTTTGCGCATCGTGCGCAGGCGGTTAACGTGGCGGCAGAATTTCGTTACGGGAGTAAGGTTGCGCGATGATTGAACGAGCCATAGATGATCTCATGGCACTGCTTCCAATAGCAGGTCCGCCCGGCGGGGAGAGAGCCGTTGCTGATTACCTCGCGGGCCAGCTCGCGGCGGCCGGCGTACCACGAAGCACCATTGCGCACGACAGCGCTCAAGACCAAAGCGAATACGGTGGAGAGGTAGGCAACCTTATCGTGCGTTTCGAGGGACGGCGGCCGGGGCCTCGCCGGATGTTTTCAACGCATATGGATACGGTCCCGGATGCGGTTGGCTGTAAACCGCGTCTCGAGCGCCAGGCGGGACGCATCGTCAATGACGCAAAAGGCAGCGCGCTCGGTGGCGACAACCGGTTGGGCTGCGCGATCCTGCTGGCTTTGGCGCGCCGACTGGTCGAATTGGACGGCGACCATGTTCCGGTGACGCTGGTGTTCTTCATCCAGGAAGAAGTCGGCCTTGTCGGCGCGCGCGGGCTGGACTTGTCGAAACTTGGTGATCCGAAGCCGGCTTTGTGTGTCAATCTAGATGGTGGGCCCGTCGAAGATGTCGTCACCGCCGTGACCGGCACTGAGCGCTTTACGATCGACATAAAGGGTATTCCGGCGCACGCTGGACGACCCGCCGGCGGGCTTTCGGCCGCGATGATCGCGGCGGCGGCGCTTACCGAATTGCAAGACGGCGGGTGGCATGGCGTGATTGAGAAGGATGAGAGCCGGGGCTCAGCAAATGTCGGAACGATGAATGGCGGACAAGGCAGCAACGTCGTCATGCCATCGATGAGCATCCTTGCCGAAGCGCGCAGTCACGACCCGGCCTTCCGTTCGGAAATTATCCGGACGTGGCGTGCTGCGTTCGAGGGCGCGGCGGCGCGTGCTGAAAACGATGAAGGCGCACGCGGATCGGTGGTCTTCGGTCCAGGTCCGACATACGAAGCCTTTGCGCTGAGTGATGACGAACCCGTTGTGCGCATGACGCTCGAAGCGGCACGCCACGTTGGCTTTGAAATGAGGACCGTCACGAACAACGGTGGCATGGATGCCAACTGGATTGTGGCTCACGGCATACCGGCGATAACGATACCGGTTGGCCAGCGCCAAGTGCATACCGCCGATGAATGGATTGATCTCGTTGACTTCGAGAAAGCTTGCCGGGTCGTGGTCAGGCTTGGCGAGGTCCATTAAGCCTCGCCAAGCTCCAGGCTGAACTTCGGGCCGAAGTTCAGCCTGGTATCAGGCGACGCGTCAGGCCAAGCCTCAGGCCAAGCCTCAGGCCGCCCGTTTATTCAGGAGGCCTTGATTCACAATCTGCTCGGCAATCTGGATGGTATTGAGCGCGGCGCCCTTGAGGAGATTGTCAGATACAATCCACATGACGAGGCCGTTCTCGACCGTCGCATCGTCGCGGATACGGCTCACGTAAGTTGCGAACTCGCCAGCTGCATCAACCGGGGTCACGTAACCGCCGTCCTCGCGCTTATCGACGACCATTATGCCCGGCGCCTCGCGCAAGATCGATCGCGCCTCAGCAACCGACATATGCCGATCGAACTCGATGTTCACTGCTTCGGCGTGACCAACAAATACAGGTACGCGGACGCATGTCGCCGTCAGCTTGATCTTCGGATCGAGGATTTTCTTTGTTTCGGCGAGCATCTTCCACTCTTCCTTCGTATAGCCATCCTCCATAAAGGCATCGATATGCGGGATGACGTTGAAGGCAATCTGCTTGGTGAACTTCCCCGGGTCCACCTCTTGGCCAGGGACGTACTTTCCCTTTGTTTGATGCCAAAGCTCGTCCATGGCTTCCTTGCCAGCGCCGGACACAGATTGGTACGTCGAGACGACCACGCGCCGAATCGGATTTTCCTGATGCAATGGTGCGAGCGCAACGACAAGTTGCGCCGTAGAACAGTTCGGATTGGCAATGATGTTCTTGCGCTTGCTGCGAGCCATGTAGGGGCCGAGCACGTCGCCGTTCACTTCGGGCACGACGAGCGGCACGTCCTGGTCGTAGCGGAACGCAGAGGAGTTATCGATCACAAGGCAGCCGGTGGCGCCGATCTTCGGAGACCATTCTTTCGATACGGTGCCGCCTGCGCTCATCAACGCGAAATCGCATTTCGAAAAATCGAAATTTTCGAGCGCGTGGCATTTGAGCGTTTTCTCGCCAAAGCTGACCTCGGTGCCGAGTGAACGGCGCGAAGCAACTGCAAACACCTCATCGACCGGGAATTCCCGCTCGGCGAGGACGTTCAACATCTCCCGGCCCACGTTGCCCGTGGCGCCGACGACGGCGATTTTATAGCCCATAGGATTGTCCTCAAAAATACATGTGTCGCCCGCGGATCTGCAGCGACACGCGCGTTCGAAATACGCTCGTGTCCGATAAAGTTCAAGGGTTTGCCGCCTTTCCGGCCAAGCTTGGCCGTTAACGTCTTTGATAAGCGAATCAGATACGTGAGACGGAACACGCTTTGGAGCTTTAAGATGAGATCGACCGCAACCGTCTCGCAAGCCAGCCTTTGGGCCCTGATAACCGGACTCGTCATCGTCGCTGCGTTACCGCTACTTATCGCGACGACTGCGTACGGCGTCTAAACGCCGCTGCGGGCACCCGCCCCGTGATTGTGTCGCCGCCTGATCAATCCGTCTCCCGCGGGGCGGCGGGGACATTTCTGATGCATGTTCCATTTTTGTTCTTGACGCGCGTTGGGAGCTTTCTTAGCCTCATTTGAAAGTAATCGCTTTTCAGGTGGGGTGGGTCGGTATGTACGGACGAATTTCAACACTGGCGTTCGTTGGTATCGAAGCGCGTCCCGTCGAGGTGGAAGCGCGCATAAGCCGGGGCGGGAAACATCGCTTCGCCATTGTCGGTCTTCCTGACAAAGCCGTGGCGGAAAGCCAGGAACGTGTTCGAAACGCGCTCCACGCGGTTGGCCTCGGGCTGCCGTGGGACAGGATCGCCGTCAATCTGGCACCGGCCGACCTGCCCAAGGAGGGCAGTCACTTCGATCTCGCTATCACGCTGGCACTCATGGCCGCCATGGGTGCTGTCACACCTGACGCCATCGAAGGTTTTGCGGCCATCGGTGAGCTTGGTCTGGACGGATCAATCCGTGACGTCCCGGGAACGCTACCTGCTGCGATCGGTGCTCATGCGATTGGCAAAGGATTGATTTGCCCGAAAGGCAACGGTCCGGAAGCCGCATGGGCCGGTGAGGACGTGGCGGTTGTCGCCGCCGAGCATTTGCTTTCGCTCATAAATCACTTCAAGGGCACACAGGTCCTGCGCCGACCGGAACCCCATGTGGAAACAAGTGCCAAAGAAGATCTGGATCTTCGCGACATCAAGGGTCAGGAAGTTGCCAAGCGCGCTTTGGAGGTGGCGGCCGCCGGCGGTCACAACCTCTTGATGATCGGGCCACCGGGATCGGGTAAATCCATGCTTGCCGCGCGTCTGCCGTCGATCCTGCCGCCGCTTGATGCTTCCGAAATGCTGGATGTCTCGATGGTGCATTCGCTCGCTGGCGAATTGATGGGGGGTGTCTTGAGGACAGAGCGACCATTTCGTGCGCCCCACCACTCCGCCAGCATGGCCTCGCTTGTCGGTGGCGGTTCGCGCCCGCGACCAGGAGAAGTGTCGCTGGCGCATCTCGGCGTGCTGTTTCTAGATGAGCTTCCTGAGTTTTCGCCGCAGGTACTCGACGGTTTGCGACAGCCGCTCGAAACGGGGGAAACCGTTATCGCGCGCGCCAATCATCGCGTTGCGTATCCAAGCCGCATCCAGCTCATCGCGGCAATGAACCCTTGCCGTTGCGGCGGAGGTGCGGGTCATGCGTGTCGTCGCGGTCCGCGCTGCGCGGCAGATTACCAGGCGCGTGTGTCAGGGCCATTTCTAGACCGTATCGACATGACAATCGAAGTTCCCGCGGTGACAGCGGCAGACCTGTGCCTGCCGGCGCCCGTTGAGGGTAGCGTGGAAGCGAGGGAACGGGTCCTGGCGGCGCGGACACTTCAGAAGGAACGTTTCGATACGGGGGCGGGCACCAAGGCTCGTGGCGTCCAGAAGACCAATGCCACGCTCAATGGCGCCTTGCTGGAGAGTGCGGCACAGCCCGATGAAGGCGGACGCGCATTGCTCAGACAGGCTGCGGAGCAATTGAACCTTTCGGCACGCGGATTTCACCGAACGCTGCGCGTTGCACGAACACTTGCCGACCTCGATGGTGACGATCAAGTTCGCCGTGCTCACCTAGCCGAAGCGCTGAGCTACCGTGGCGAAGTGTTGCGGACGAAAAGTGGCGAGGACCGGCGCACAGCGGCTGCGTGACAGCATCATTCAGCATCTGCTACGGAGGCGGTCTGGTGCAAACGGCGTTTCACATCGACCGGCAGATCGACTACCGTCTGATTCTAACATCGGTCCCTTCATTAGGGCCGCCAAACATTGCTCCCCGGCTCCGGATGTCTGCTGACGACACCTTCACCTCAACGCCTGAGTTCGAGGCGGCACTCCGCTTTGTCGATGAGGGCGACGGACATCTGTTCGTGACCGGCCGTGCTGGTACCGGTAAATCGACCTTACTACGGCAAATCCGCGATAAGTTGCGGGATGAGGCCGTCGTTGTGGCACCGACCGGGCTTGCCGCCGTAAACGTCGGTGGACAGACAATCCATTCTTTTTTTGGCTTTCCTCCGCGCATGATCGGGCCGGACGATATTCGCCGCAGCCGCAATGGTCGCGTCATGCGCAAACTCGAGTTTCTCATCATTGACGAAGTCTCGATGGTTCGATCGGATATGATGTGGGCTATCGATCAAGCGCTGCGCATCAATCGCGGCAGATCAAAGCTCCCTTTCGGCGGCGTAAGGTTGCTGGTTTTCGGCGATCTTCATCAGCTACCTCCAGTCGTTCGGGGCGAGGAAGTGCAGCACCTCGAAGAACACTACGGCAGCCCCTTCTTTTTTTCCGTGCCAGCGCTTCGCGAGGGCGCCGGGACGCAGTTGTTGGAACTGAACCGCGTTTTCCGGCAGACCGACGACACACTTGTTCACGTCCTCAATCAGGTGCGCGACGGCAACGCCGGCTCCGACGAAATAGAGATCCTCAACGATCAGGTCCATCCCATCCGTACGCTTTCGGAAGGCCGCGACCATGTCATATTAACGCCGACCAACGAAGCGGCGAACCGGATCAACCGCGCCTACCTGAATGCGCTCCCGGGAGATGAGCAATCCTACGAAGCCGGTGTCGTCGGAGATTTCAATCAGAACGCACAGCCGACGGACGCGGAACTGGTTCTGAAGAACGGGGCAAAGGTCATCATTCTGCGCAACGATGCTGACGGGCGATGGGTGAACGGATCGATCGCCGAGGTCACGCGGCTGACCGAAAATGAGGTTTGGGTCAAACTTGGCGGGCGAGAGTATGAAATGGAACCGGCGTCCTGGGAGAACCGCCGCTATGCTTACGATGACCAAGAGCAAAAGATCGTTGAAACCGTTGCCGGAACGTTTCGCCAATTCCCGCTCCGCCTAGCGTGGGCGCTAACGATCCACAAAAGTCAGGGGCTCACACTAGACAAAGTATATATCGATTTCGGGCGGGGCACGTTCGCTCATGGGCAGGCGTATGTGGCCCTGTCCCGGTGCCGCTCGCTGGACGGCTTATCACTGGCTCGTGCGATCCAGCCGCGAGATATCAAATTCGATAGCTCGGCGACAGTCTATCGGGAAATCTTCCCCGCGCTCGACGCGAACTACTAATGCTGCAACGCAAAAAAGTCTAAAAAAATTGCACTTTTATGTTGCACTGCGAAATTATTGACGTTATGTATTCGTCATCGCTTTAGCTCGGGCCGTGACAATATTGCTGCAGTGCATAACGTGCCCCGCGACCCAGATTCCGTTGCCAAAGGCACGGCATACAGAAGATTGCAAACGAAAGGCACATCCCATGAACGAACAATTCAATCGTCAGGCGCAGGAAATGTTCAGCGCGGCAAAAGACGCGCGCATCCCCGAGAACCTGCAGGCCTTCACTGAAGACAGCGTCAACCGCAGCCGTGAGTTCTACCAGAAGCTCAATACTGCAGCGCAGCAAAACGTAAATGCTCTCGAAGAGTTTATGCTCGCCTCTCACGCCGGCGCCAAGTCGGTTGGTGAGAAGATGATGCAAAACATGAGTGCGAACACCGAATCGGCCTTCGATGCAGCGCAGTCCATCGCGCGCGCCAAGACCCTTCCGGAAGCCGCCCGCCTTCAGGCTGATTTCGTTCAGCAGCAGACCACACTCGCCGCACAGCAGACAAAAGAGCTTTTCGAACTCTCTTCGAAAGTGGCCAAGCAGACGTTCGAGTCGCTGAACAAAGCAACCGCTACACAGTTCGAGCAGATGAAGAAGGTCGACGATTAATTCGTCGAACGCGTAAATAGGCATCGCTCGCGATAGATCAGGCCGGCTTCATTATGGAGCCGGCCTTTTTCTTTGCGCCTAATCGGCGGCCCACTGCGATCACTGGGGCCGTGCATTGAGCGGCCATCCAGCCGGCGTGTTCGTCGATCCTGGGCGTCCACCCGGGGTGGCGGAAGTACCTCGCCGGCCTACGAGTTAACGCTTGTTTAAAAAATTCGTCCGGCTTGCATCTATCTTCCCTCTCGCACAAAGTTATACTCGGTGGGAAACGAGTGTGAGCGTTTGTCATGTTGGGTGTGAGTTTGGATGTAAGCGTGCGTCGGGCACGCATGGCTGATGCGCCTGCACTCGCGGGCATTTTCCGCGACACGTGGCGCGCAACGTACCGTGGCATCATTCCACACAAGCACCTCGAAAACATGATCCGCCGCCGTGGCACGGCACGCTGGCGCAGTGCCATCCGGTCTGGCGAGATGGTGCTTCTCATCGAATACGACGGTCGTAACGTTGGCTATGCGACATGCGGCACTGCGCGAAGCCGCGGTGCACACAAGGGCGAAATCTACGAGATCTATCTGCTACCCGACTACCAAGGCCTCGGATTTGGGCAGTACCTGTTTGAAGCCTGCCGGTTTCGTCTCGACGAACGACATCTCAGAGGCTTAGTGGTCTGGGCGCTCGCTGAGAACACGGCAGCAGTCAACTTTTATTGGCAGCTCGGCGGAAGGCCGCTTGTTAGCGCGTATGAGAGGATCGGCAGCGTCAGGCTCGAGAAAGTCGCCTTCACCTGGGATTGATCCGTTCGGCGGAGCCGTTGCCTGCCATCCCATTTGACCAACAGATCGACTACTCATCCTTCGTTCTATATTGCATTGCAGCAAATCAGGTTTTATCGATGCCAAGACGCGGTCGCGTCTGCTCAGCCGGCGCGACACCGTGAACAGTTCATGGAGACGGAAGACCCATGCGCATCGAAGCCATCGACATCGGTCGCAACCCGCCCGATGATATCAACGTAATCGTTGAAGTGCCGGTTGGCGGCGAGCCGATCAAGTACGAGCTCGAAAAGGCATCGGGAACTTTGTTCGTCGACCGGTTCCTTTATACACCGATGCGCTATCCGGGAAATTACGGATTCGTGCCGCACACGCTGTCTGAAGACGGCGACCCTATCGACGTTTTGGTATGCAGCACGCGGGCAATCGTGCCGGGTGCCGTTATGAACTGCCGGCCGGTCGGCGTGCTTCTCATGGAAGATGACGGTGGCAGTGATGAAAAAATCATCGCCGTGCCATCGCCGAAGCTGACCCGTCGCTACGAGGCAGTGCACAACTACACCGATCTACCCGAGATTACGTTGACCCAGATCCGGCATTTCTTCGAACACTATAAAGATCTCGAGCCCGACAAGTGGGTGAAGGTCGAAGGATGGGGCGACGCTGGGCAGGCCAAGCAAATGATCGTCGAAGCGATTGAGCGTGCCAAAGGATAGCCGCGCCTTTCATTGCGCCGGCCGCCTCCGACTAAGTTGGAGAGGCACCGGCTGGCATGGCCTCCTCCACGATGCGGGCCCAATAGCTGATGCCTACGGGAATTATCTCGTCGTTGAAGTCGTAGGCGGGGTGGTGCAGACCGGCGCCCGTTTCTCCGTTGCCGATCCAGATAAGGGCACCTGGTCTTTCGTTGAGCATGTAGGAAAAATCCTCCGCCCCCATTGTCGGTGAAACGTCGGCATCGACCGAGTCTACGCCGGATATTTCGGCGGCAATGCGAGCCGCAAAAGCGGTTTCGTCGATCGCGTTTATGGTGACGGGATAGTCGCGCAGATAATTCACCTCGACATCAGCACCCAGCGCTTTGGCAGTATTTTCAACGATGGCGATGACGCGTTCCTCGATCACGTCCTGGACGGCTGGCGAGAATGTCCGTGCGGTACCGAGCATGTAGACGCTGTCAGGTATAACGTTGCCAGCTTTGCCACCCTGTATACTGCCGATCGTGACCACGGCGGCGGCGAGTGGATCTATATCGCGCGCGACGACCGACTGCAGCGCCACGACGATGTGGCTTGCAGCAACAATCGGGTCGATGCCGACGTGCGGCCGGGCAGCGTGGGCGCCTCTGCCCTTGACCGTTATTGAAATGCGATCCGCAGCAGCCATCATGGGGCCCGGTCGAATAGAGAATTTGCCGACGGGATCGCCCGGCCGATTGTGCATGCCGAAAACCTGCTGCACACCGAAACGGTCAAGCAATCCTTCGGCGATCATCTCCCG
>CAZWCL010000032.1:0-13869 GCA_964632265.1 uncultured Hyphomicrobiaceae bacterium
TCGGTATCGTTGTCGCCATACTCGTTTCGCGCGGCAATGATCGTTACCACGGCAGCGCTCATAGCGAGCGAGAAGATCCCGCCAGTCCATCTGAGCTGACCCGAGTGAAAGTGGGACGCTCCAATCGAACAAGCAAAAAGGGCTGCGGCGAAGCCATAGAGCGCGACATCCTGAATGCTTTCGTATGGTCCGGCGGCCAGGTCGCTGATGGTTTCAGAAATAGGGTTATGATTCGGTACGATCAAAGTCGCGACAATATTGCCGACGCCCAGTGCCAACGTGCCGAGCGCGGCAATGAAGGCGCAGATCAGCAGGAGATAGGGACACCTATTATCAGCAAGCGTCAAGTCGGCGTTAGTACGGTTGGGGGCGCCACTCAATTCCGAACTGTTAACTTTATCCGTCGCCGCCGACGCAATGTCGTATGCCCTTCGCGATCGATGTCGAACAACGAACAGCGGAGCCTATCCACAGTTCCACATCAAAGGTGATCGAGGCGCATGAGCTGCGTCCTGCCAAAGTTAAAACCCCCGTCGGTTAGCGCGCCGTCGGCTTCCTTTTCACCCCCGCCACTTTCCGGCCAGCACCATCTCGTTTTGCCGCGGCTGCGACCTTCGCGCGCTTCTTCGGCGCCGGCTTTTTGGGCGCAGCCGTGCCGGGGCCCTGCGCGCGCCGCTTCAAGAGATCTGCCAAAAATGCGCCGGTATAGCTGCCATCTGTCACAGCGACGTCCTCCGGCGCGCCCTCGGCGACGATCCTGCCGCCACCGTCACCACCTTCAGGCCCAAGGTCGATAATCCAGTCGGCGGTCTTTATGACCTCGAGGTTATGTTCGATGACCGCCACGGTATTGCCCGCGTCAACGAGTTCGTGAAGTACTTCGAGCAACTTGGCGACATCGTGGAAGTGAAGCCCCGTCGTCGGCTCATCGAGAATGTAAAGCGTGCGCCCCGTCGCGCGGCGGGACAGTTCCTTCGCAAGCTTCACGCGTTGCGCCTCGCCACCCGACAGCGTCGTCGCCTGTTGGCCAACCTTGATATAGCCAAGCCCGACCCGGCGCAGCGTCTCCATCTTGTCGCGGATCGATGGCACGGCCGCGAAAAACGTACAGGCTTCCTCGACCGTCATGTCGAGCACGTCGGCAATCGACTTGTCGCGAAACTTTATCTCCAGCGTCTCGCGGTTGTAGCGCTTGCCCTTGCACTGATCACAAGTGACGTAAACATCCGGCAGAAAGTGCATTTCTATCTTGATGACACCATCGCCCTGACAGGCCTCACAGCGTCCGCCTTTGACGTTGAATGAAAATCGTCCCGGTTGGTAACCGCGCGCCTTTGCTTCGGGGAGCCCGGAGAACCACTCACGGATCGGCGTGAACGCACCCGTATAGGTTGCCGGATTCGACCGCGGCGTGCGCCCGATCGGCGACTGGTCGATGTCGATCACCTTGTCGAGATGCTCAATTCCTTCGATGGAGGCGTGCGGTGCTGGTTGCTCGCGTGCGCCGGACAGGCGGCGCGCTGTGGCCTTGTAGAGCGTGTCGATCAGGAACGTTGACTTGCCACCACCCGACACACCCGTGACACATGTGAGTAGCCCGAGCGGGATGCCCGCCGTAACACCGGCGAGATTATTGCCGGTCGCACCGACAACGATAATTTGGCGATTGGGATCGACTGCCCGGCGACGCGCCGGCACCTTGATTTGTCGCGATCCGGTCAGATACTGACCGGTAAGGCTCTCCGCGGCTGACTTGATTTCATTCGGCGCGCCCTGGGCAATGATCCTGCCGCCGTGGACACCGGCGCCCGGCCCGATGTCGACCACATGATCAGCCGCGAGGATCGCGTCTTCGTCGTGTTCGACGACGATCACGGTGTTGCCGAGATCGCGCAGATGACGCAGCGTCGCGAGCAGCCGCTCGTTGTCGCGCTGGTGCAACCCGATCGACGGCTCATCGAGCACATAGAGAACGCCGGTAAGACCGGAACCGATCTGACTGGCGAGCCGGATACGTTGGCTCTCGCCTCCTGACAGCGTTCCGGATGCGCGCGACATGGACAGATAGTCGAGCCCGACGTCGTTGAGGAACTTGAGCCGCTCCGAAATCTCTTTGAGGATGCGTGTCGCGATTTCGTTTTGCTTGGCGGTCAGTTTCGCCGGCAGTTCGGCGAACCAGTCCTTGGCCCGACGGATCGAAAGATCACCGACTTCGCCGATGTGCAAGCCATCGATCTTGACCGACAGCGCCTGGTCCTTGAGCCGATAGCCTTTGCACGCCTCGCACGGGTGGTTGCCCTGATAGCGAGAGAGCTCATCGCGCACCCATTGACTATCGGTCTCCCGCCAGCGCCGTTCGATATTGTGGACCACACCCTCGAACGGTTTGGCGGTCTTGTAGGTTCTCACGCCGTCGTTATAGGTGAAATTGATTGTCTCACCGCCGCTGCCAAACAAGATGACATTCTGGATGTCCGGCGCCAGATCCTCCCATGCCGTCGACATTTTGAATTTGTAGTGCTTGGCAAGTGCCTGCAGCGTCTGCTCATAGTAGGGCGAGGTCGAACCCGTCTTGGCCCACGGCTGGATCACCCCCTGGCGCAGCGAAAGCGTCCCATCGGGTACGACAAGTTCCGCTTCGAATTGCAACTCGGTCCCGAGCCCATCGCATACGGGACAGGCACCGGCCGGCGAATTGAACGAGAATAGGCGCGGCTCGACCTCGTCGATCGTGAAACCCGACACAGGACAGGCAAAGCGTGACGAAAACACGATGCGTTCGTGCGTATCGTTTTTCGACTTGTTGGCGCCTTTGGTGGCGCTTTTGGGGAGTTCCCTATCCGCAAATTCTGCGATCGCGAGGCCATCCGATAGCGCCAGCGCCGTCTCAAAGCTGTCCGCCAGACGCGAGGCAATATCATCACGCACGACGACACGATCCACGACGACGTCGATATCGTGCTTGTACTTCTTGTCCAGTTTCGGCGCGTCCGGGATTTCTGCGAAGGCACCGTTGATTTTGACCCGCTGAAAGCCCTTCTTCATGAGTTCGGCAAGCTCTTTGCGAAACTCGCCCTTACGCCCCTTCACGATGGGCGCGAGCAAATAGAGGCGTGTACCTTCCCCGAGTTCCATGACGCGATCGACCATCTGCGTGACGGTCTGGCTTTCGATCGGCAGGCCGGTCGCCGGCGAATGCGGGACGCCAACCCGGGCGAATAGCAATCGCATATAGTCATAGATCTCGGTGACCGTACCGACCGTCGAGCGCGGGTTGCGGCTCGTCGTCTTCTGCTCGATCGAGATCGCCGGCGATAAACCCTCGATATGGTCCACATCTGGCTTTTGCATCATTTCGAGGAACTGGCGCGCGTAAGCCGAAAGGCTCTCGACGTAGCGTCGCTGGCCTTCGGCATAGATCGTATCGAAGGCGAGCGACGACTTGCCCGAGCCGGACAGTCCCGTGAACACGACAAGGGCGTCCCGCGGGATGACGAGTTCGACATTCTTGAGGTTGTGTTCACGTGCACCGCGCACGTGGATGGTCTTCGCGTCGTGGGCGCTTTTGGTTGCCATGAATGGATGCCGTTATTGGATCGGAAGTAGTGGTTACTAAAGGACATGAGAGACGAGGTAAATGAAACGCCGAAAACCGCTGCACCGATCATGCAACAAGGTCATCCGTCGGTCATCATCTGCGATATCCATTGCACCGTAACGCATCATGGGTTCAACTTGCCGACCCGTTCTCACAAATCTTCCCCGGAGATTGCCGTGCTACCTCCTCACACGCTGTTGCTGCGTTTCGCGCTCGTCAACATCGTCGCGCTGGGCTTGGTCTTGGCGGCCTTGGTACAAGGTTGGCTCTCAGGGTTCGCTGAGCCATTGACGTGGGTGTTATCCCTTGGAATCACGATGGTTTTCCTCTGGGGACTGTCGCTGGCCGGATTCCGCGTTGTTGGAATGGACAAGACGTTCGCAACCCTCGCATCCGGCAGGGACGCATCTGTAACGCCGCACAGAGAGCTTTTCGCACGTCTCGAGGGCGTCACCGGAGAGGAACGCGCCCTTCAGACCGACATGGCTCGCATGTCGTTCGGGCACCAGATCGCCGCCCTCCGCTATATCGCCAATTCGCTTGTATTCCTCGGCCTCATCGGCACAGTGATTGGCTTCATTATCGGGCTGTCCGGCATAGATGCTCAGGCGACCAAGAACGTCGACAAGATTGCCCCGATGATCACCGATCTCATTAACGGCATGTCAGTCGCCCTTTATACGACGCTGCTCGGCGCGGTCCTCAATATCTGGCTCAACATTAACATTAGGATCGTGAGCGATGGCGCGGTGCGTCTTCTCGGCGAGATGGTCGACCGGAGCAACGCCCGTGCGCCGTCCTCCGCCGTCGCCGCATCAGGCGCGAGCGCATGAAGGAACCATTTGGCGAATTCGACGACGATACAACCGGGACGACGTTCCGAGATGTGATTTTGCTGGCGCTGATCGGCTTTGTCGCGATGGTGGTAATGCTGCTGCCGCACATTCACCAGTCGAAAACCGAGGCCGAAGATTACAAGCCGCCCGGCAACGTTATCGTCGAGGTGCATTGGCCGGACGACATGCCCTATGATGTCGACCTCTGGGTCAAAGCGCCCGAGCATGAGCCCGTCGGCTTCTGGAACCAGGGAAACAACGTCCTCAACCTGCTACGCGACGACCTCGGTGCCGACCGCGACGCAAGTGGGCGCAACTACGAGATGATCTACAGCCGCGGCATCCCGGCCGGCGAGTATATCGTGAACGTGCATATGTATGGGCCGCTACCGACCGGCGCCGTCGTCCCGGTCAAGGTTGTGGTCGCGGTGCGTGAAAAGTACGGCTCGACGTCGCAACTACTGCAGACGGAGGTCAAGCTGCGATACCGCAACCAGGAAGAAACCGCCTTCCGCTTTCGCCTGACGGGGGAGGGACAGCTTGTCGAGGGCAGTGTCTCGACACTGCGCCGCAATTTGATAACGCGGCCAGGCAAGAACAACTGATCTCGACGCCAAGATAGACTGACGAAGCCCTCTCTACTGCTGCTGATTAGCTCCGCTTCAGACCGCGTTCAATATAGATCTTCGGCACAGGCCGGCAACGGCTCTCCCAACCAACCCAATGCCCGCCGGCGGCGTGGCACTCCTCGACCAACTCATACCGCCGCTCCTGCCAGGCGAGAAGTCCCCCCAGCAGCGCAAGCATAATCAGGGCGATAATCATGCGGGAAACGAGCTTTTGATCGCGCGAAGACATGAGGCTGAATTTATCTTCCCGAATCGCCGTTCGAAAACACATCGGCATAGGCCGGCGGCCCGCTATACCCCGACCCCGGCGCCGAGGCCGTGAAAACCGCCCGCGCAATCGCCCGCGCGACGCAGTCAGCCGCTAACGCACCGAGTTCGATGCGAGATGCCGGTCCCGGTGACAGTTCCCGGCGCCGTGTGCTCGCGGCGAAAAGGATGTCTCCGTCAAACAATGCGTGCGTCAGCCGCAGGCCGCGCGCGAACCCGTCATGGCCGGAGATCGCAAGCCGATGCGATTCGGCCTTGGTGAGCGTGGCATCTGTGGCAACCACACCAATTGTTGTCGCATGCTGCGGCCTTGACGTCCCTTGCGGTCCGCCCTTCCAGATCGGCCGCCGATCCTCGGCCGAGACACTGGGAGCAGGCCCGAGGCCACCGAACTCCGCAGCTTCCTCGAATGCCCCCGCCCAAAAATAAGGCCCATCTCCAACTGTCGCCGAACCCAGCGCGTTGACGAGGATCAAGGCAGCAACCGTCGCCCCATCCGACGTCCGCGCACTTGCAGCGCCGAGACCACCTTTGAAGTTGACAGTCGTCGCCCCGAGCCCCCCGCCAACGCTGCCAAGCGCCGCCTCATCAGCCGAGCTCACCTGAGCGGCCTCATAACCAAAATCCCGGTAAGGAGCGAACCGCCCCCAGTTCTTGTCACCGCCGTTCATCAAGTCGAAGCAGATCGCCTGCGGCACGATTGGCACGACGGTCCCGCCGACATCGAAGCCGCGGCCTTCCTCCCTCAGCCACGCCTGGACGCCGCCGGCCGCATCAAGCCCGAATCCGGAGCCACCGGAAAGAACGATGGCATCGACATGGTCGACCAACCGGTCCGGCGCGAGACATTCAAGGTCGCGGCCCGCCGGCGCACCACCGAAGACGGCGACCCCACCCGTTGCCGCCGGCTCGAAGACAATAGCGGTCGTGCCGCTGACCAGCCCGCCGCAACCTGCATGTCCGACACTGACACCGGCAATATCGATGATGTGGTTCTTCATCACCACGAGACGACCTCGCCGACGCGGTCCGGCAACCAGCCGGCTGCGTCAGAGCATGTTGTGCGAACCGTCACAGAACGGAACCTCATCGCTGTCTTTGCAGCCGCACAAATTGAACGTTCCCGTCGTATCGGCCTTGAAGCGGACAGGCTCCATGCCGGTATCCTTGTGCTTGCCGTCGCAGAACGGCTGCCGGCTGGAAAGTCCACAAGCACACCACGCATACATGCGGCCTTCTTCGAGTTCGACCTGATAGGGGCCAATTTGAGCGGGTACAGGTGCGTCAGCCATCGTGTCCTCCGATCGTGTTTATGTAACGTGAGCTTAGACGGCCTGGAGACCGGCGCAAAGTAGCCTGCGACAAGGCTCCCATCCCTAATGGCTGAAACCATAGCGCACTATGTATCTGAAGCCGATTTCTGGCGGAATGCAGCTACCGGGTCGGCGGGCGCGCGGCCTGACCGCTGCGAATTCGGCCGCTGCTGGAACTGTGCACGCGCCCCGGCGGCCAACGGCCGGCCGACCGGCCGTCGCTGAGGCGTGCTGGCCTTCTTGCGCGCCGTCTCGATTTTGGCGGCAAGCTGCATGAGCGGCTGAATATTGATCCTGTCGCCCGCGCAGAGGACCACATCGGCATCCAGATCGTGTTCGCGTTCGCGTTCAGAACCCTTGAGGAAAAGCCCGAGTCCGACCCGTTCGTCGGTTTCAGCGAGTGCATCATCGCCGAACGTGCCGGTCGCTGGGGTGACCTTGCACGCCTCGAGTGTGCTCCACGGGTACGTGTCTTCCCGGAGCAACCGGCGAACCCTGAGGCCGTCAACCTCCAAGACGATCGTGCCCCCGGATATTGTCTGGATTGCATTGTACATCAGCCCGAGGCAACTGACGATGACGACGGCAAAGAGCGCCAGCAAGCCAATTGGCGGCGTCGTCTCGACTGCTATACCAAGCCCGATCAGAATAATCGTCATGATTGGCAGAAAAGCCAGCAACGCCAGGACAGGATGAAGGCGGCCGGGCAGTTCCAGCTCATTGCTTCCGCGCGTGGCCGCCATTCGCTTATTCATGTGCATCCTCCGGCGAGACCAAGACGTCGCGATCCCTCATTGGCGGAAAATAGCCCCAAAAAGCAAATAATCGGTTCAGAGCGGTATCGAATTGGTCGTGTTCCGGTTTGCCGAACGGGCAAGGAACCAATCGACGCGCCGAGACTTGATCGAAAAGGCTCATTGGGCAACATGCGCTGGCGAACCCTGTTCTGCCCACGGACGCTGAGCGCGCCCGGGGTCCCGCTAAACCCAAGTGGAGCGCACAAATGGGCACGTTTATCTTTGTTGGCATATGTCTCACCGGTGTCTTCTGGCTGGCCATGAAACGGGCGCCGCTCTGGCTATGGGCGATCGCGGCCGCAATCGCGGCCTATGCAAGTTATCTCTCGCCTTTGACGAACGATCCCGCCTCCATCTCTTTCCTGACGATCCTCGCAGCTCTAATCGCGATCGTATGCGCTGCATTGGCAATTACGCCCATCCGCCGCCAGGTCCTAACCGGTCCAGCCTTCAGCGCCATTCGCTCCGTCCTGCCTCGGGTCTCTGAGACCGAGCAGCAGGCCCTCGATGCCGGCACCACAGGCTTTGACGCGGAATTGTTCTCCGGCCGTCCGGATTGGGAGAAACTGCGCGCCGTGCCTGGTATCCAGCTGACGCAGGACGAGCAGGCGTTTCTCGACGGACCGACCGAAGAACTCTGCGCCATGCTTGACGATTGGCAGATACGCCACTTCGAGAACGCGATACCCGAGCGAGTCTGGCAATTTGTGAAGCAGCAGGGCTTTTTGGGCATGCTGATTTCGAAGGAGCACGGCGGACTGGGG
This sequence comes from uncultured Hyphomicrobiaceae bacterium, assembly GCA_964632265.1. Taxonomy (GTDB): domain Bacteria; phylum Pseudomonadota; class Alphaproteobacteria; order Rhizobiales; family Hyphomicrobiaceae; genus CAJQQK01. The sequence goes on from CAZWCL010000032.1 coordinate 8,205, forward strand.
TTTTCAGCGCAAGCTCAATCCTTGATCCTGGGCAAGATCGCGTCCCGCTCGCCGGATGCCGTAACGATCGTGATGGTGCCGAACTCGCTCGGGCCGGGCGAGCTACTCGAAAAATACGGCACGCCTGAGCAACAGGAACGCTGGCTGGCGCCATTGGCAAAAGGCGAGGAAGTGCCATGTTTTTCGCTGACCGGACCAAACTCGGGATCGGACGCGGCGACCATGCGCGATGTGGGCTACGTCGAGCGCGGCGTTCACGCAGGCGAGGAAGTCGTCGGCATTCGCCTGCAATGGGAGAAGCGCTATATCACGCTTGGCCCCGAAGCGACCGTGATGGGCCTCGCGTTTTACCTGTTCGATCCGGAAAATCTTCTCGGCCAGGGTACCGAGCCGGGCATCACCGTCGCAATCATCCCGACCGCCCATGAGGGCGTAAATATCGGCCGGCGTCACCTGCCAAGTGGCGCCGCTTTCCCCAACGGCCCGAACTGGGGCGAGGATGTCTTCATCCCGGCCGACTGGATCATCGGCGGCGGCAAGCGCGCGGGTCAGGGCTGGCGGATGCTCATGGAATGCCTTTCCGCGGGGCGCGCAATCTCGTATGCGGCTTCCGCTGCGGCCGGCACCAAGTCGATGCTGCGGTTTTCAACCGCTTATGGGCGCATTCGAAAGCAATTCGGGCTGCCCGTGGCCAAGATGGAAGGACTTCAGGAGCCGATCGTGCGCATGGCCGAGAACGCCTATGCCATCGAGGCGGCACGCGCGACCACCAGCGCCATGGTGGACCGCGGCGAAAAACCGTCCGTGATTTCAGCCCTGATGAAATATCAGAGCACAGAACGCCTGCGCCAATCGGTCAACGACGCCATGGACCTGCATGGCGGCAAGGGCATTTGCGACGGCCCGTCCAACTATCTGCAGTCGGCCTACCAGATGGTCCCCGTCGGCATCACGGTTGAAGGCGCGAATATCCTTACCCGCTCGCTGATCACTTTCACGCAGGGCGCCTTGCGCGCGCATCCCCATCTCTACGACGAGATCAAGGCCGTTCAGAACGACGACCGGCGCGCCGGCTTCAAAGCGTTCGACGCAGCGTTCATGAACCACCTTGGCTTTGCGGTCTCCAATGTCTTTGCCGCGCTGTTCCACAATCTGACCGCCGGCATATTCGTGCCAGCGCCTGCCAATACGACGGAGACCGGCCGCTTTTATCGCCAGGTCGGGCGCGAGGCCCGCAATTTCGCGCTTGTCGCCGACATGACAGTCGGACTGCTCGGCGGTGGACTGAAGATCAAGCAGAAGCTGACGGGCCGCCTCGCCGATGTTTTATCCGAACTCTACTTCATGAGCTGCGCCCTTAAACGTTTCGAAGACGATGGACGGCGAGCGGAAGACCTCGCGATCCTCACGATCGTGATCGAAAATGGTCTTTACCGTGCCCAGGAGGCGCTGCGCGGCTCTATCGACAACTTCCCCGTAGGCCCCGCCCGTGTCGCCATGCGCTGGCTCGTGTTCCCGTTCGGCGCCCATCACCGCCCAGCGGAGGATCGTCTCGGCCACGAGGTCTCCCGTCAGCTTCTGGCGTCGGGTGACTTCCGCGACCGTCTGACCCGTTATGTTTTCGTCAGCCACGCCACCAGCGATCCGACCGGCTTACTCGAGGTGACGTTCGAAAAGGCGGTGGCAGCCGAAGAGGCCGAGCGCAAACTGGACCGGGCGATCCGTGCCGACACCGTCAAACGCTATCACGGTTTGGACTGGTTCACGGCCGCCGTCGATGCCAACATATTGTCTAAATCGGAAGCAGACCAGTTGCGCGAACTCGAGGAATTTACCGGCCGCGTTATCGCGGTCGATAGCTTCGAGCCGGAGGAGGTAAAGCCTATCTGGCCGGCCGTCGGACATAATTCGCAGCGCGCAGCCGAATAGGCTGAAAACGACACGGTTGAGCGAGACCGAAAAAGCAGCCAGCCGAAATCGATAGCGGGGCCGGCGCTCAAGATCAGATGGAGAAGCAAAATGGCGGATGCCGAAACGCACGATGTGAACGCAACGGCGACCGCGGCGACGATTTCGCTCGCCGACCTCCGGGATTGGCGTTTCGAAGTCGATATCGAAAAGATCGCCTGGGCGGTATTCGACCGCGCCGGCGAGAGTGCGAACTCGCTGAGCCAACGCGCACTGGAAGAACTCGGCCGCATCGTCGAGACTGTCGAGCATGGCGCTGCAAACGAGGATATGGCCGGGCTCGTCATCATGTCCGGCAAGCCGAAGGGGTTCATTGTCGGCGCCGACATCCGCGAGTTTGATCAGCTCGATACTGAAGAGAAAGTCATTGAAGGTGTCAGCGCGGTCAATGACATGTTCGACCGGATAGAAGCCATGAAGGTGCCTGTGGTGTGCGCCATCCACGGCAATTGCCTGGGCGGCGGGCTCGAACTTGCGCTGGCGTGTCACTACCGGGTGGCGACGCGCGCCGATGCAACCCGCGTCGGCTTTCCCGAGGTTAAACTCGGTATCTTTCCGGGCTTCAATGGCACAGCACGGTCCATACGCCAGGCAGGCGCCCTGCCGGCCATGCAAGCGATGCTGACAGGTCGCATGATACGCGCCAGCTCAGCACGGCGCATGGGGCTGATCGATGAACTGGTAGCAAGCCCCCACCGCCTGCGCTGGTCGGCCCGCCGCGCTGTCCTGCGCAAACGCAAATCGAAACCGGCAGGCGGCTTTAAGAAGCTGACGGCGAAGTGGCCGATCCGCGGACAGGTCGCAAAGAAGATGCGCACCGAGACCTCAAAGAAAGTGCGCGAGGACCACTATCCGGCGCCTTTCCGACTTATCGACTTGTTCGAGGAATATGGCGGCAGCTATCAGGCAATGAAGCGAAACGAGCCGAAAGCGTTCGCCCCGCTCATGGTCTCGGACACGTCGCGCAACCTGCGCCGTGTCTTCCGACTCTCCGAAGAGATGAAAGCTCAAGCTCCGAAAGACATCGGTTTCAAGCCGTTGCGCGTCCACGTTATCGGCGCCGGCGTAATGGGCGCCGACATCGCTGGCTGGTGTGTCGCATCGGGTATGCAGGTGTCGCTACAAGATATTTCAGCCGAAGCGATCGACAAAGGCATCGCCGCTCAGGATAAGCTCTTCAAACGCAAGTTTCGTTCGAAAACCGAGCGTGCCGCCGCCGAAGCACGCTTGATCGCCGATCCTGACGGTGAGCGCATCGCCCGCGCCGATGTCGTTATCGAGGCCATTGTCGAAAAGCTGGAGATCAAACGAGATCTTTTTGGCGAGCTTGAGAAGAAATTGAAACCAGGCGCCGTCATGGCAACGAATACCTCCTCGATCATGATTGAGGATATCGCCGCGAGCCTCGACGACCCCAGCCGCCTGATCGGCATCCACTTTTTCAATCCCGTAGCCCAGATGCCACTGGTCGAAGTCATCAAAGGCGGTGATAGCCGGACAGAGGAGATCGAAAAGGGATGCGCATTCGTCACCGCGATCTCGAAGTTTCCTTTGATCGTGAAGAGTGTGCCCGGCTTTCTCGTCAACCGCGTGCTCGCGCCCTACATGTTCGCCGCCTTCCAGCGCATGGAAGGCGGCGAAGACAAAAACAAACTCGACGCCGCCGCCAAACAATTCGGCATGCCAATGGGTCCGATCGAACTTGCCGATACGGTCGGCCTGGACGTTTGCGCACATGTCGGTGAAGTACTTCAGGGGCGGTCAGCGGAGGGCAGCGAACTCGGACGGCTGGTGGCCAAACGTGATCTCGGCAAGAAGTCCGGCCAAGGGTTCTACACTTGGAAAGACGGCAAGCCGGAACGCAGCACCACGAGCTTCGACGACGCCGAACTCGAAAGCCTCGGCAAGGAATTGGTCGCCCCGCTGATCGAGGAAAGCGTCAAGTGCCGCGACGAGGGCGTTGTTGCCTCAGCCGATCTGGTCGACGGTGGCGTCATCTTCGGGACAGGCTTTGCACCGTTCCGCGGTGGCCCGTTGCACTACCGCGCAAGCGAGACCGGAGCTGCCGGCGCCGACCAGGCACCAAGCGCCGAAGCCGCGGAGTAGGCGGGAACAGCCCGCCTTCACCGGCGCGCAAGCGTACGTTGCCAAGGATAAATTCAGCGGAACTGGCGCAAGCCACCAAGAGGAACAGAACCATGCAGCAGGAAATCCGTCGCGTCGCCGTCGTTGGGGGTGTCCGCATCCCGTTCTGTCGCTCGAACACGCTCTACGCAGACCTCACAAACCACGACATGCTCACCGCTACGCTGGATGGGCTGGCTGACAAATATGGCTTGGAGAACGCTCACATCGGCGAGGTCGTCGGCGGCGCGGTCGTCACCCATTCCAAGGATTGGAACCTGGCACGCGAGGCGGTCCTTGCCTCCAAGATCCGCCAGTCCACGCCAGGTATCACGATGATCCAGGCGTGCGGTACCAGCCTGCAGGCGGGCATGGGTATAGCCGCCAAGATCGCGCTCGGTGAGATTGAAAGTGGTATCGCCTGCGGCACGGACACGACATCCGATGCCCCGATTGTTTTCTCGAAGAAGTTCTCCAAGCGCCTCACTGAGATGAGCCAGAAAAAGGGCAACTGGGAGAAAGTGAAGGTCTTCAAAGGCCTCTCCCCGGCGGAACTCGCACCGCAGCCACCCTCCGTCGCTGAACCGCAAACCGGCCTGAACATGGGCCAACACTGCGAGTTGATGGCCCAGCGCTGGGCCATCACACGCGAAGAACAGGATGACTTGGCCTACAAGAGCCACATGAATGCCGCCGAAGCCTACCGGACGGGCTATATGGACGATTTGATCGTGCCCTGTGCGGGTGTCTTCCGCGATAACAACCTGCGCGAGGACATCAATCGCGAGAAGATGGGCGAACTACGTACCGTTTTTGAGCGCGGGGACAACGGTACGCTGACCGCGGCCAACTCGACCCCCTTGACCGACGGTGCCGCAGCATTCCTGCTCGCCTCCGAAGATTGGGCGCGTGAGAAAGGGCTGCCGATCCAGGCCTATCTGACGCATTATGAAACGGCGGCGAACAACTTTGTCGCCGGCGATGGGCTCCTCATGGCACCAACCATCGCCGTATCGCGCCTGCTCGACCGGGCGGGGCTGACGCTACAGGATTTCGACTTCTATGAAATCCACGAGGCGTTTGCGGCCCAGGTCCTCGCCACGCTGAAAGCGTGGGACGATCCGGTCTACTGTCGCGAAGAGCTTGGCCGGAGCGAAGCCATGGGCGAGATTGACCAATCGAAGATGAATGTGAAAGGCTCGTCTCTGGCTGTCGGCCACCCATTCGCGGCAACCGGCGCCCGAATCGCAGGCCACACTGCGAAGCTACTCAATGACAACGGTGGCGGACGGGCGTTGATTTCAATCTGTACAGCCGGCGGCATGGGAGTTGCCGCGATCATGGAAGCGGCCTGAGGCGGAACTGAAGCGGGGTGGCATGCAAAAAATGACTGAACGCAGTGTCCGGCAACTCGCCGCTATCCGACAAGTCATTCGTGCCCTTGCCGAACAACTCGACGCCAACGTCAACGTGCGCCTTTGGGATGGTTCGGTGGAGCCGCTCGGCAGCACTGTTAGCGGACCGCTTGAGATATCGATTTCAAGCCCCGGCGTAATCGGCGCACTGCTCAGAT
>CAZWCL010000033.1:0-13817 GCA_964632265.1 uncultured Hyphomicrobiaceae bacterium
CGCGAAACTCCTGTTCAAGCAGTTGAATCCCGAGTTGGACACCCAGGACGTGCTCACTAGATTCCTCTAAGTCACCTTTGCCGTGACCGTAATCAATGCCCTCTCTGTAGGACTCACCAACGGTCTTTCGCCCAGCCGGCGAGACCGAGTACAACCTATGAGGATGGTCGCCGTCAATCCGAACCAGCTTCGCATCCAGTAACCCCTGTACCTCGTCGGTCTCGATACCGACGGCGTCGAGATTCACATCTACCTCGTTTATGCGCTGGGCCTATTGTTCGCCCTGATTACCAGTTTGATGGCCGCAGGCATGCGCCATATCGTACCTTGGTGCGGGTTTATCAGCATTGCTTGTTTTGTTGTCTGGGTAATCTGTGCACCGCTCTTTTTTATGCTGCCAACTTCGATCGATGGCGCATGGGAGCGGGGTCTCGGTATCATTGCGGTGATCTGGACGCTGACGTTCGCTTATGTGACGGCTGTCGTGCGGCGACGTTATCTTACTTGAATTTAAAGTCTATGACGAACCGGCGCAGGCAACCGCCGACGGCCGGTGGCTTGATACAGGTCAATGCGCGGACTGCTACTCGCCTTCACGTTCACGTCCGCAATCCCTGCGCCGACCTGGGCACGGCGATTGCGCTTCAGGGCTAATGGCCGCTATTGCTCATTAAGACCCAACGACCGTGATCAAGGAGCATCGACTATGTCTCACGTGCCGCATGAACTGGCGGACGAATTTCCCGAGTACAAAGAGCGTATCCACGACTTGAAAGTTTCGGACGCTCATTTCCGCCGGCTGTTCGACGAGTACCACGTCGTGAACCGGGAAATTCACCGTGCCGAAGCGGCGGGGTTGAACATCTCGGACGAGCACTACGAAGAACTCAAGAAACAGCGTATGCAGCTCAAGGATAATCTCTATTCAATGCTGCAGGGGCAGCAGAGTTGATTGCGCCAAGTTCATTAGACGCAGCAGGCATTCGGGGTCAGGCTTCGGGATACGTAAAAGGGCGGCGCCTCGCGGCGGCCGCCCTATTCTATTCCTGCAACAAAGAGCCGTGGCTACTGGATGATTTTATCCAGCTTCTTGCCGGCATCTTCGCTTACCCACTTAGACCAGGTCTCTTTGTTCTGCGTCAGCCAGTGGACTGCGGTTTCTTCAGCAGAGGCCTTGTTCTCGTCTTTCCAGGCGAGCAATTGGCTCAGCTTATTGTTGGAGAGACTGATGTTGGTCAAAAGCTCGAAGACTTGCGGGTTCTTTTCTTTGAATGTGCTGGTCGTGATGGTCAGCACGGGCGCTGACGGGAACGACGACTTGCCCACATTGGAGCATTCTTCCGGCCCCTTCTGGTTGCACGCATGAACTTCTTCTTTATGAGGACCCAGGTCAACGGGCACCATGTTCAACTTGCCGAGCGGCGCCGTTGGACCCCAGTAGTAGCCGAAGAAGGGTTCTTTATTATTATAAGCCGACGTCATCGTGGCGGACATCGTCTCACCTGAGCCGTGATTAAATATCTCAAAGCCGGCGTTCTCCATTTCGAACGCCTTGATCAGGCTGTCGTTTGCCTTGCGGCAACCCCAGCCTTCCGGGCAGTTGTGGAACTTGCCTCCGACGAGCTTCGGATTCTTCAGAACGCCCTCGATTGTTTTCAGTTCCGGGTGCTTTTCGGCCAGATAGTCGGGTATCCACCAATGTTCGATGCCGCCATCCTCGATGACGTCGGTGGCCTTAACGACTTTGCCCTGGGCGGCGAGCTTTTCGTAAGCGGGCGCCGAGTTTACCCATAGTTCCGGCACGACGTCCGGCTCATTGTTTTCGGCGACAGAGGTGATCGCCGTAGTGGTGGCCGAGGGCACCATTGTTACATCGCAACCGTAACCCTGCGTCATCAGGAAGTTCGTAATTTCCGTGATGACCGCAGCAGATGCCCAGTTCATTTTTGCCAGGGTGACCTTGCCGCAATTGTCTTGCGCTAGGGCAGCGGATGACATCATCGATAGGCCGGCCAATGCACCGACCGCGCTCATATAAATCTTTTTCATTACACTTCCTTCTGTTTCACCGGCGTTCTCCATATGTTGTATGGATGGATATCTACCGGCTGATGCGCTGTAAAAGAACACATCTGAGAGATGATCTCAACCGCACGATCTTCGTTTCACCGGCAAGAGATCAACTCGTTAAAGTTCACGCGTCGCCATTTGCATGCCTTATCGGGCGCGAAGGGTCGCGTGTGACGCGGCAAGCCTGATGGGTTACTCAAATAAAGCTGGACAATACTTGGGAGATATTATGCGCGTTTGGTTTGCCCTATCGCTTGCCTGTTTGCTGTTTGGCGCACCGGCTCAGGCGAAGACCCCGCTCGTATTCGAGATCACCTGCGACGCCGCACGGGAAGTCGTCGATGAAATGGCAAAGGGGCTGCCAGCCGACGTCGATGCGGTGACGAAGACCACAGCAGTCCGCGCCGACTGTGATGGCAAGCGCGTTGATATCGCTCGTTCGGTTGAACTCAAGCAATCCCGAATGGAGAAAGATTTCCGCGACTACCTGCAAAAGCAGGATGATGACTTTGCGTGTGGCACGAAAGCGCTGCGCCGCCTAATCGATGGTGGCTGGCGCGTCGCCGTCACCTACGTGTTTACCGATGGTGATCCGGTTGTGACAACGCCGGCGTGTGACAATGCATGACGCAAGGCTCGTCGCTACACGCTTGCCTCATCTGTAAACGGGCTGACATCGCGCTGGTCGATCTTGAGGTGTATCAGTGCCGGACCATCGTGGGCCAAGGCCTCTGCGAACGCATCGCGAAACCCGTCAGTCTTTGAGACGGCGTACGCCGGCACGCCGTAGCCTTCTGCGACCATTTTGAAATCGGGACTGTCGAGGCGCGTGCCGTAAATACCGCCGTCACCAAAACGGCGATGTTGTGAAACGAGAATGGATCCCCATGCGCCGTTGTCGCAAAGTACGATCTTGATCGGCAAGTTGTGCTGCACGGCGGTTACGATTTCTTGCCCGGACATCAAAAATCCGCCGTCGCCGGCCAGCGCCACGACAGGCACGCCGGGCCGCGCCAGGGCGGCACCAAGGGCCGCTGGTACTGCGTAGCCCATGGCGCCTGACATAGGGCCGGCTTGCGTGTGGGGGCACCGGAAGCGGTAGAAGCGGTGCACCCAGCGGGCAAAAGTGCCGCTGTCGCACAGGAGGACTGCCTCTTCATCGAGCTGGCGCTGCATCTCCACGACAACCCCGGAAAGGTCAACGTCGCCGAAAATTGTCAGGCGGCCGGGTGTCGCGAAACGATCGTATTCTTCATGGAAGCCATCACGCCAGCTCGTGCGTTCGGTTGACGGTGCGGCCACGTGCTCGCTCAGCCGCTCCAGTGTGGCGCCGAGACTTCCGTTTATCCGCAGGTGGGCTGCCATGTTGGTCAGGGCGTGGTCATCCGGAAAAATATGGATGAGTTTCTGTCCCGGGCGGATGAACGAAAATTCCTGACTGGTGATGCCGTCGAGCCGCGCACCGGCTGCGATCACGAGGTCGGCTTCATCGAACAGCCGTTTCTGGTATTCGACACGGTTGATCTCGAGGTGGCCGACGTAGGCGGCGTGGTCGTTGGGGAACGTGTCCTGGCGGCGATAGGCCGCTGTGACCGCCGCGCCGGTTTTTTCAGCGAATGCGACCAGAGAGGATTGGCAATCCTCAATCGAAACCATTTCACCGGAGACGACGAGGACCCGGCGCGCCGCATCGATAAGTTCCGCGGCCGCGCTCAGGCCGTCGTCATCCGGTACCATGGCGAGGCGTTTGCCGGGGCTCGCTATATCGACGCTGCCGGGATTGCCGTCGGTTATATCTTTCGGCATGACGACAACGACCGGTCCAGGACGGCCGCTTGTGGCCGTGTTTATGGCTCGCGCAGTCACACGCGCAACGTCAGCTGAGCTCTCGGGTTCGAGCACTGCTTTGACGACGCCGCCGAAAGCCTGGTGATAGTTGACTTCCTGAAACGCTTCGCGCCCTTTCGTGCTTGTTGGTACCTGCCCGACGAAGAGAACAAGGGGGGTTGAGTCCTGTGCGGCGGTGTGGAGGCCGATCGAGGCGTTTGTTGCGCCTGGTCCACGACTGACGAAGCCGGCTGCGGGGCGCCCGGTGAGCTTGCCATAAGCCTCGGCGGCGAACGTGACGCCTTGCTCATGACGCGGTGTGATCAGGCGTATGCGGTTGGCATTCGACTGGATAGCCTGCAAAATCGGCAGATAGCTCTCGCCGGGTACGGAAAATGCCGTGTCGATGCCGTTAGCGATTAATGTCGCAACCAGCGCCGCACCGCCGGTTGCGTGCTCCAGGCCGCCTGATGTTTCGCTCATGACTTATTTGCCGTCCTCTGCCTACGTGCATTGAATGTCGACGGCGAAAAGGCTTTTTGTTGTCCGGGCTGTCAAGCAAATAGGCGATCTGTGATGCCATTGATCAGCAGCGCCCGGCGTCATATGTGGCCCGGTGTCACCAGGAAACACTTGCGGAACTAAATAAGAACATCTAATAAGGTTGTCGGAAGCGTTGCACAGGCACGCGGAGATGAGGAACAAGGCATGCTGACACAGAAGCAGAAGGATCTGCTGATGTTCATTCACGAGCGTCTGCAGGAAAAGGGTGTGCCACCGTCTTTCGACGAAATGAAAGATGCGCTCTCACTGAAATCGAAGTCTGGTATTCACCGGCTGATCACGGCGCTGGAGGAGCGCGGCTTCATTCGCCGTCTGCCACACCGCGCCCGCGCTCTTGAGGTTTTGAAATTGCCGACGACGGAGCCATCCGCGGCGAGCGGGTTGCAACTGATTGAAGGCGGCCGCGATGGGGCTGCCGCGATCGAGCCACCGTCGCGGCCGGTGAGTACAATTGTCGACGATAGTACGGTTTCGGTTCCGGTGATGGGCCGCATCGCAGCCGGCACACCTATTTCGGCAATTCAGGACCATACGCACGATATAGCCTGTCCGCCGGATCTGCTTACGAACGGAGAGCACTACGCATTGGAAGTGCGCGGCGATTCGATGATCGAAGCCGGGATCCACGACGGTGATACAGTAATCATTCGCCGGTGCGACAGCGCCGAGAACGGCGCCATAGTCGTTGCATTGGTCGAAGACGAAGAGGCAACGCTTAAGAAACTTCGCAAGAAGCAGGGACAAGTTCTCCTTGAGGCGGCGAACCCGGCTTTTGAGGATCGGCTGTTCGGCCCTGATCAGGTCAAGGTCCAAGGCCGGCTGGTGGGCCTCATTCGGCGCTACTAGGCTAAGCCTGTTCGCTTTCCTTTTCCCGGTAGGGTCGGGCGCTAGAGATCAATTTCGGCGGTGCGGTCGGTTTGATGGCCGCTTACGGCGCGCGCTATTTTTTCTGAGACGAGGCTTCAGATGCCCGTGTGTTCAGATTGTTGCTAATCACGCCAGTATGTTGGCCTGCCATCGTATTGGGATGGTGGTACGCGGGCCGGCGGGGCCGCTCTTGTTTGTTTCACGGGAGCCAGGTCCGGTGTTGTTGAGCGCTGCCTGGCGCTCCGAGTGCGTAACTTGGCATACTGATAGTTTTTCCTACTCCAGGGGCGGTCTCCCCGCTTCTCCCGAACTGAGACGATGCGAAGTGAGCCGGTCTTGTCGAGGTAGACGGCATGGGTTCCGTCCCGGAGAAGACGCGGGTAGTCAAAGACCTTTGCCTTGGTGCGACAGCCGCGAGGCCTAGGAAATGTCAGCACCACGATGTCTGCGAGCTTGCAATCATCACTTAGAGCCATCGGACTTTTCGGCATGGCGATGACGTAGCCGGCAACCCGCGCGACGCAGCCGTATAGATCACACCGGATTGGCGATCGCGCGGTTTTGCGGGGCGTAGAGCGGGTTGTGGCCGGTTTGCTGTTCCTGATCGGTGGATGCATGGCTTGCTGTGGTGGGCGCCGGTCGCCATCTGCTTCAAGCCATCGCGTCAGCATGTAGCTCCCGCGGCGGCTTCTGAGCAGGGTTATCTCACCGTTTTCGCCGCGTACCGCGACCTGCCGGCCGTTATTGCCAAATATCGCTATGGGCCGATCGGGTTGCGTTGCCAGCGTCACGCCGCCGGCGATCATGACTAGGCCCACCAGCCGCCATTTTTTACGCCACAGGAAGAACCAGAGTGCGCCAAGGACGATGAGTTGTATCGCAAGTGGCGAGAAGGAGGGCACGGCCGCCACCGCGCCGGGCAAGGCTGCGACGAGCCGGGCGGACCAATTCATCATCGCGATGCCGGCGCCCATTATTTGAAGCGGCCATCCCTCCAGGCCGATCGGCATCACAACGAAGGCTGCCAGTGCAGCCGGCATTACGAGGAGATTGGAGACCGGGACTGCGATCAGGTTGGTAAGGACGGAATATTGCTGAACGGCGTTGAAGTGGTAAGCCGACAACGGCGCGGTCGCGGTACCGGCGATAAGTGTCGTCGCGATGGTTGCGAGAAAAAATAGCCAAACACTATGAAGCGCCGCGTAGATGCCGGTGGGCGGTTGGGCGGCGAGGCCTAGTCGCCGGCGTCGCAACTTGTAGGAATTGTAGCTCTCGTAGGCTGAGACGAGCGCGACGACTGCGGCGAACGAGAGCTGGAAGCCAGCCTCGAATAGGCTTTCGGGCAGAAACGTCAGAATGACGAGGGCGGCGATCGCGACATTGCGAAGCGCCAATGCAGGGCGGTCGAGAATGATCGCAAGGAACATGATGAGGATCATGATGAATGATCGCACTGTCGGATGAGCGGCCCCTGAAATGAGGAGATAGCCAAGGGTCGCCAGCGCTGCCACGGCCGCGGCCCACTTCTTGATGGGATACCGAAGGGCCAAGGGGGGCACGGCCGCGAGCAGGAAGCGCAGGGCAAAAAAGACCGAGCCGCCCATGATCGCCATGTGGAGCCCTGAGATGGATAGGATGTGGAAAATGCCCGCATCCCGGTAGGCTTCGTTGGTCTCTTTGCTGATGCCACTGCGCTCGCCTGTCATCAGGGCATTCGCCAGAACCCCGATTTCGCCGGGCAAGGCCGCCTCGACGCGGTTGCCGATAGCGCGGCGGAACGTTTGGAGGCGCGTGGTCAGGGCAATCAACGGCGGTGGCGGCCCGGCCGGGTCGACCTGCTGCGGTAGTGATCGCGCAAAGCCGATGGCGCCGAGCCCGCGGTAGTATCCCGCTTTGGCAAAGTCGTAAGCGCCTGGGAAGACCGGACCTGGCGGCGGAAGAAGGCGGGCCTGAAGGCGCACGCGGGATCCGAGGCGGGGCATCGTCGGTTCCGCTCTCCCGCCGACCGGTGGGGCGGGCGTGATCAGGCGAACCTTTCGTGGCGTATTCTCCGGCCTCAGGCCACTAATTGCCACGGCCGACAGTGTCAGCCGCAGGCGGCCGTCGGCGCGATGCTCGATGCGCGTGAGATAACCGCTCACGTCCGCACTTCGTAGCGTCTCGGACAAGATCGGGGCCCGGACCCATTCGGTGCGCAACTTGGCAGCGCCGAACCCGGTCGCACATATAAGCACCATCGTGGTGATGAGACGAAGCAGATCGTTGGCCGACATCAGAATGCGTAGCGCAAGGGCCGCGGCCACGAGCGCCAGCGTCTGGATTGTGCCGGGCTCATGTTTTAGCGCGAAATATGCTGCAATGCCGCTGGCAAACAGTGGCGCCACCCAGAGGAACCAGCGATCGCGCTCATTGAGCGCCTGTAGTGCGATGGCGTTCGACAGCGCCGTGGCTGTGCGACGAAATTGTCCCGGCGCTGTCTTGCCGCCATGGTGAGCGGCTCCCCGCGGCCGGTTTGTCCTGAGGGCGGCGTCGGCCTTCGGCCGGCGATACGAGAAGCGAAGCATGCGTCTACGCGCACACGCTTGGCGGAAAGTGCAACTGGGTAGTTACCTAGAGTGTTTTCCGTGACGCCTATGGCTCGCGGCGCGCTTGTGATATTCACCGCGACACCAGCTCAACAAACATCGCGGACCACGTAGCATTATGAGCCAGACAAAAACGAGCGTCGTTACCCGGTTCGCGCCGTCGCCGACGGGCTATCTCCATATCGGTGGTGCGCGGACGGCGTTATTCAACTGGCTGCTCGCGCGGCGCTATGGCGGGAAATATTTGCTCCGGATCGAGGATACGGATCGTGAGCGCTCTACCGATGACGCCATTCGCGCCATCATCGACGGCCTGGATTGGCTAGGCCTCGGCGCTGATGACGATGTGGTGTTTCAGTATGCCCGTAAGCCACGTCACGTTGAGGTTGTCGAGGCGCTGGTCGAGAGAGGGCACGCTTACCCTTGTTACGCGACCGCGGAAGAACTCGCTGAAATGCGGGCTAAGGCCGAGGCAGACGGGCGGCCGCCGATCTATGATGGGCGATGGCGCGATCGCGATCCCTCGGAGGCGCCGGCTGGCGTTGCACCGGCGATGCGCCTGAAAACGGCTCAAGATGGCGAAACGGTGATTGCCGACAAGGTCCAAGGTGATGTCACATTCGAGAACGCTAATCTCGATGATCTTATCATCCTGCGTTCGGACGGGACACCGACATATAATCTCGCAGTCGTCGTCGATGATCACGACATGGGCGTTACGGATGTTTTGCGCGGTGTCGACCATCTGATCAATTCGGCGCGGCAGGTCCAAATCTACCGCGCGATGGGGTGGAAACTGCCAAGCTTCGCGCATGTGCCGCTCATACACGGGCCGGACGGCAAGAAACTGTCGAAACGTCACGGTGCGCTTGGCATTGAGGCCTACCGGGCGATGGGTTACCTGCCCGATGCGCTTAAGAATTATCTCGTTCGTCTCGGCTGGAGCCAAGGTGACCAGGAATACTTCACCGAGGCCGAACTGATCGCCGTTTTCGGGTATGATGGTCTGAACAAATCGCCGGCCCGGCTCGACTTTGACAAGCTCGATGACATGAATGCGCACTACATGCGTCAAGCGTCGGCAGAAGAGTTGCTCCGCCATATCGACGGCCTGTTCGATGCGATCGAGGGTGGGGCGGATCTGCGTCGACGGTTCGGCGAGGTCGGTTTCGGTCGCCTGGAGGCACTTTTGCCGGCGCTTGTTGAGCGGGCGAAAACTCTGTTGGATGTCGTCAACGGTGCGCGTTTCTTGATTTCTGAACGCCCGCTCACTCTCGATGCCAAAGCTGAAAAAGTTCTCGATCAAGAGGCGCGGGCCCGTCTTGGCCCGATCGCGAAGCGCCTTGAAAGCGTCGAGCCATGGTCTGCAGAGGCGGTCGAGCAGGCAGTTCGCGATTATCTCGATGAAGCGGCTTTGAAACTCGGCAAGATCGGCCCCTCCTTACGCGCGGCGCTTACGGGGACGACTGTGTCACCGCCAATTTTCGACACAGTTGCCGCGTTGCCCAAAAATGAGGCGGTCGCGCGCATCAATGATGTGGCTGCCACATAACGGGCTTTGCGGCGTCGCGAGAGGCAGTGGACGCTCGGGCTTATCAGAAATCGGAAAAAATGTGGCCGAGAGGCCTCTAAAAAGTGCCGATCCCTAGCTTATCGCGGCGCACAATATATAATGGGGCAACTCAGATCTTCTGGTGCCTCTTGCGGCCGCCAGCACGCGACGGCTTCACACTTTGTACGAAGGAACTTCAAATGAGCGTGGATAACACGTCTGGACGTACAGCAACCCTGACCCTGAACGGCAACGAGCCTCATCTGCCCGTGCGCTCGGGCACGCTCGGTCCTGATGTGATCGATGTTGGCCGTCTCTATCGCGAAACCGACTGCTTTACCTACGACCCCGGTTTCACATCAACAGCGAATTGCAGTTCGAAAATAACCTATATCGATGGCGATGAGGGCACGCTGCTTTATCGCGGCTATCCGATCGATGAGCTCTCGAGCCAGTCAAACTTCCTCGAAGTTTGTTATTTGCTGCTCCACGGTGAACTGCCGAGCCAGGACGAGTTTGCCACGTTTGAGAACACCATCACGAACCATACGATGGTGCACGAGCAGATGACGCGCTTTTTCACCGGCTTCCGCCGGGATGCCCATCCGATGGCCATCATGGTCGGTACTGTTGGTGCCCTCAGCGCTTTTTACCACGACTCGACCGACATCAATGATCCCACACAGCGCATGATCGCGTCGCACCGGATGATCGCGAAGATGCCGACGATTGCGGCCATGGCGTTCAAATACTCGATCGGTCAGCCGTTCATCTATCCACGCAACGATTTGGATTATACGTCGAATTTCCTCCAGATGTGTTTTGCGGTGCCGTGTGAGCCCTACAAGATCGATCCTGTTCTTACCAAGGCGCTCGACCGGATCTTTATCCTGCATGCTGATCACGAGCAGAACGCCTCAACGTCGACGGTTCGACTGGCCGGTTCGTCGGGGGCTAACCCGTTTGCGTGTATCGCGGCGGGAATAGCGTGTCTTTGGGGACCCGCGCACGGCGGCGCCAATGAAGCAGCCCTCGATATGCTCGAGGAGATCGGCAGCGTCGATCGCATTCCGGAATACATCAAACGCGCCAAGGATAAGGACGATCCGTTCCGTCTTATGGGCTTTGGTCACCGCGTCTACAAGAACTACGACCCACGCGCCAAGGTGATGCAGGAGACTTGCCACGAAGTTCTCGACAAGCTTGGCGTGAAGGACGAGCCGCTTCTACAGGTTGCCATGGAACTCGAGAAGATTGCACTCGAAGACGAGTATTTTATCGAGAAGAAACTTTATCCAAACGTTGACTTCTATTCCGGTCTCACGCTTCGCGCGCTCGGCTTTCCAACGTCAATGTTCACGGTGCTGTTCGCCGTCGCGCGGACGGTCGGCTGGATCGCCCAATGGAAGGAAATGATCGAGGACCCAGAGCAACGCATCGGCCGTCCGCGCCAGCTCTACATCGGTCCGGACAAGCGCGACTTCGTGGCGATCGATCAACGCTGATTGTACCTGAGCTTATGAATTGAATAAGCTGCGCCGGATGGCTCATGTTGATGTCATCCGGTTGATTGTTCTCATCCCGTGCACCAGCGAAAAGAGGTCGCTGGTGCGGGGGGGGGGGAGGTCGGGTCGGAGGTCGAAGTCGGCCCCCTTATGGGGTTATGGGGCGTCCCCGCCCCCGCTAATCACTCTTCGCGAATGACGATGGTTGTATCATCTGCGGCGTACCGCGCGACAACATCTGCAGCCTGGACACTGGCCGATGCCGGGGGCGGGCGCATAATCTCCGCGATTTGGTTTAGCGCTTTTTGCTGCGCCGCCCGGGCCGGGCCGTCTTCGAAAATTTCGATGAGGGCGTTGCTGAGAACGCCGGGCTCGCACTCTTGCTGGAGATGTTCGGGGAAGGCATTTTCTCCCAGCACTAGGTTTGCGAGCACTACCGATTCCACTTTGATGAGAAAGCGGAACCTGGCGGCCAAACCATCGACGCGGTACGTGACAACCATTGGCGTGCCGGAAATCGCGAGTTCCAGCGTGACCGTCCCTGATGCCGCAAGCGCGGCTCGCGCCAGTCTGAACGCGGCGAACTTGCCCTCCTCGTCCTCTATGATGACGCGGCGCATCGGCCAATCCGCTGACAGCTTTTCGATGCGTGCACGATGATGGCCGACAACCGGCATCAAGAGGGTGCATTCATAGCCGCGATCGCGCAGGGCGCAGATTGTTTCGCGGTAGACCGGCATGAGGGTTTCGATTTCGGAGCGGCGACTTCCCGGTAGCACGACCAGGGGAATTCGATGGCGATCGAGCCCGAAGCGGTTGGCCCACTTTTCCACGTCAATCGATTGGATCCATGGGAGACGCTCGGATAGAGGGTGGCCGACATATGTCGCCGGCGGGCCGTTCAATCGCTCAAGTGCGGTCGGCTCGAATGGCAAAAGCGCGAGGACATGGTCGATGAAGCGGGCCATACTGCGGGCGCGGCCTGGCCGCCAGGCCCAAACGCTCGGGCAGACATAATCGATGATCGGCGTACCGGGCAGCTTGCGTGATAAGCGGCGGGCGACGCGGTGGGTGAACTCTGGACTGTCTATAATAACAATCACGTCGGGGTTCGCGGCCACGCCGGCGGCAACCGTGCGATAAACGCGATTGGTCAAGCGCGGGAGCGCCTTCAAAATGGCGGCGGGGCCCATAATCGCGATGTCATCGAGCGGGAAGAGGGATGTGAGGCCCGCTGCCTCCATGGCAGGACCGCCGACGCCCAGAAAACGCACCTGTCCCTTCCGGCGCCGTGTTAATTCGCGCATCAGCGGCGCGCCCAGCGCATCGCCGGAGTGTTCGCCGGCGACGATGAAGATCGTCAGTTCAGTATGCGCGGCGGGCCGGACGTTCATTGCCCGATTGGTTTGCTGCTCGACGATCTCCGGTTGTGATGCTGTTGCGTCATCGGGGGATTGATCAGAAGTGGATGGACGCAGGCGTGCCAGCAATCCGTTCTTCTTGGGTTCTACTGCCATACGACGACCGACACTTTCTGGTGGATGGCCAGGTCCGTAATTTTACTGCTCACGGTGCCGTTATTGACTGGTCGTGCAAATGCAATCACACCGATCTTGGGGTCGCTCGATATCGCCTCCAGCGCATCCTGATCGAGTTCCTCGGGAGAGGCCAATATGAGAACGCGGTTGCGCTTCAGCGGTTGGCGGCGATCGGCCCACTGAGCGTAGCTGCGCGTCCGCCCGATATAATCGGCAAGTTTTTCGCCTATGGCGACAGAAAGGATGTTCTCGCGCGCGAGGGTGGCAGCTTGTGGCTTGGCAATGCGGGTTAGCGTGCGCAACAAGGCGCGCCCTTTCGCCATATCCCGCATGAACTTGGACGTCGGCCTGGGACCGGCCAGTACTGCACAGGACGCGTTTGGGAGGTCCGGCGGCAAGGGCCAATTCGTATCAACGGCCGATTCTTCGCGCCAGTCGACGGAATTGAGCCCGATGATGGCAATGCCGGCGGCGTCTGCCGCGGCCAGAGTTTCTTCGCGTTCGACAATGAGGCTCCGGGCCGTCTCGATTGCTATGTAGCCAATGCCGGCTTTCTTGCAATGTTCGACCGTTTGGCGCCCGATGGTGGGGAGGTCGACGCGCAAATCCTGGCCAGGTTTCGAGACTTTGACCAGGACTGTTTGGGGTCTCGTTTTATCATTGCCGGATGCGTCGGCGGTGGCTTGATGGCGGGTCCGTAAGATTTCAGCCGTTCGCGAGATCAGGCCGTTGGTTCCTTCGGCGCCTTCGACCGCGACGAGGTGCCGATTACTCATGACAACGGCCTGACCCATGTCAAATTCACCGAGTTGATGGACCACGTCAAAGCCGCGCCGCGCATCTGCCAGAGCGGGAGGCGAGATTTGTCCAGTTAGAACGCCGGCAGGCGTCAATAGTTCGGGGACGATTTCGGCTATGCTGCGAACGGTCAGGCCGTTGCGCTCGAAGAATCCCGCGATCCTGCGCATCACATGGTCATCACCACCGCGCTGCAAAGAGGCGATTGTGGCGATATTGAAGACGAAGCCCAAGTCAATGCGAAGGCGAGCCAGATCGGGCCGCTGGACATGGCCGGCAATCAACATGTCTCGAGCGCCGCCGGCTTTCAACGCCTTGAGCAGCGCTCCGATTTCGCCAATGCCAACGGTGGTGACGCTGAAACCGTCATAGTCTGCATCCGCCATGCCGCGAATGGCGACCACGTTGAGCCTGCAGCCCTTATGGCGGATGATCTCGGCAGCTTGGCGGGGCAGGCTACCGCCGCAGGCCAAAAGCGATATGACCGTCGGGAGGGGTGGCCGGTTGGCGG
>CAZWCL010000034.1:0-13726 GCA_964632265.1 uncultured Hyphomicrobiaceae bacterium
GTCGACGGCGAGAATGAGCGCCAGGTCGACCGGTGCACGGGAGGGCAGGGATGATTTCGTGTTGCCGGCAACACCGAGAAGGCAGATGGCTCCGATGAGCGCGCGACGAAGGGTTTTGGCCGGGACAAGCGCAATGCGTAAACGCCCGAAGGTCATGGAAACTGTCGGTGGCCGATGTGTCACGAAACGCCTCTTACGCGGCAACACGCAACATCATGGTGTCTGAAGGCGGTGGCGACCAGTGATTTTTTTCAGCAATGCGGCCGGCCGGCGGTCATTTTTTTACGACCTCGACGCACACGCGGGCGATGCCGCGCGACTTGTAGCCGAGTTTTTTGGCGGCTTTTGCCGACAAATCGATGATGCGGCCCTTTATGAAGGGACCACGGTCATTTATTCGCACGATGATGCTTTGGCCACTCGCGGCGCGGTGGACGCGAACCCGGGTGCCGAACGCCAACGTCCGGTGAGCCGCTGTCATGCGGCCGGGGTCATAGATTTCGCCACTGGCGGTGGGTTTGCCGGCGAATTTCTTGCCGTACCACGAGGCCTGGCCGCATTCTCCGCTGCGAACCGTGGTGCGCCAGCCTGTCAGAGCGACGACCAGGCTGACAAGGACACTGCACCAGATGAAGGCTTTCAAAGGGCGGCGGATGCGCTCGCTTAGAGGTTCGGATGCCATGAGATGTCTCGCGTGATGATATAATAATGAAGATTAGATCAGCCCGTTGATCCGCGCACCGATCTGGGCGTCGATCTGGCTGTCGATCTGGGCAAAGAAATGACGATGCGGACCGATTGGCGGGAGTGCATCGCAAACCGGATCGGCAGCGCCCCTGTGCTCATGTTAGCTAACAAGGGTGCATCAAATTAGCTAACAGGGATGCACACAAATTTCTGTGGACTTTGCCGGGAACCTTTTGATGGCCAATCAACCGCTCTTCACCTTCGCAATTATCTCGGACACGCATATCCGTCCGGCAGAACTCGATCAGTCTTCGCCGTTTCCGGTGAATGATTTGGCCAACGACCGGGCCCGCTATGCGATGGCGATGATCGGCGCCGAAATGCCGGCGTTCGTGCTGCACCTCGGTGACATGGTCCATCCGCTGCCGCATCTGCCCACGTACAAGCAGGCAGCCAAAGAGGCGCATGAGATATTCGCCCCGCTTCGCGAACGCATGTACTTCATGCCCGGCAATCATGACATTGGTGACAAACCCAACCCGGATGCGCCGGCGGGGCCGGCCGATGAGACCACCATCGGCCAATATGAAGCCGAGTTCGGTCCGAGCTATCATGTATTCGAGCAGCACGGCATCTGCTTCATCATGATGAACTCTTCGCTGGTGAATGCGGGGACGGGGGAAGAAGCCGCCCAGAGGAAATGGCTCGAGGAAACGCTTGAAGCCAACAAGGGCCAGCGGATCTTTCTTTGCTCGCATTATCCACCCTTCATTTATGCGCCGGACGAGCAAAGCCACTACGACAACTACGCGGAGCCTGGCCGTTCATGGTTGATCGGGCTCATACGCAAATATGCAGTCGAGGCGGTACTGTCGGGGCACGTCCACCAGTTCTTCTACAACCGTGTCGACGACGCGCGCCTCTACACTTTCCTGCCGACGAGTTTTATTCGCCAGGACTACTCCGAGATGTATGCCATCGAGGCGCCGGATCAGTACGGACGCAACGACATCGGCAAGTTCGGCATCGCGCTGGTTGACGTGTTTGAAAGCGGGCATCGTATCCGCATCCTGCCGAGCGATGGCGCAGGTCTGGAGAAGGGCCGCGAACTTCCGGCCGACCGTCCCGTCTGGCGCCGAGCGGACACGGCGCCGACCCCGCTCAAGGTGCCGCTGCGCCATGCCTGGGCGACGCCGATCGATATGCCGTTCAATGGCCCGATGGAGGAATTCGCGCGAAAACGTACGCGAAACGATTACACGCTGATGCGTCTTCACCAAATGGGACTACGTCAGGTTCGCGTGCCTCTGACCGATCTGCTCGACGTGCAGATCGCCGAAAGGATACGCGCTTTCGAGAGTACGGGGATCAGGTTTTCCTACTTCTCGCTTGGCGTGCCGCAGGCGGCGGCCATGGAAGTGCTCAACCGCGAAGCCGCCAATGTCGAGCAGCTCGAGATCGTCGCCGCCTCCGATGATCTGAGCGATATCAGCCGGGACCTGCCGCGGCTGGGCAATCTCGGCGCCATCAAGGTGATCGTCGGCAAATCGCATTCTTCAAAGCATGAGCCAAAGCAGGGCAGCAAGTTCGCGCATTCTGTCAGTTCGGGCTTCAAGTGGGCCGCACGTGATACCGTGGTTGCGGGCTTGCGGGGCGCTGATCGGGACAAGCGGATCAGCGGTCTCGTGATGCAGTTGAACCTGGACGACGAGCTATCGACAGCGCTCACTGACATCGAGACGTTCGCCGCCGCAATTGACCTGGATATCGAGGTTAACATCCGCCTTGCCGATCCCAATCCCGCGATCGCCAACTTCGATGACCAAGCCATTGCCAGACGTGTGCGCGAGGCTTTGGAGATGGCGCCACGGCTGAGGCGTACGACGCTTCAGGTTGACACCTTCGTCGATATCGACCGTGGCTATAATCCACGCCACGGCCTGCTCGACCGTCATTACAATTTCCGCGCGGCCGGCCGGATGCTGGCGACGAGCGATTGAGTGCGACGAATTTGTGCGCGTCAGGCCATCGCGGTTTCGAGGTTTTCGGCGATTTTGTCGAGGAAGCCGATTGTCGACTGCCAGGCCTGATCGGGGCCCACAAGCAAGGCGAGATCCTTGGTCATCGATCCGGATTCGACAGTGTCGATACAGACTTTTTCGAGCGTCGCGGCGAATTGGGCGAGTTCGGCGTTGGTGTCGAGTTTGGCGCGGTGCTTGAGCGCCCGGGTCCACGCGAAGATGGAGGCGATCGAATTCGTCGATGTCGCTTTGCCTTCTTGGTGCATACGGTAGTGGCGGGTCACGGTGCCATGGGCGGCCTCGGCGAGTGAGATTTCACCGCCGGGCGTGATGAGAACGGAAGTCATCAGGCCGAGTGAGCCGAAGCCCTGCGCCACCGTGTCGGACTGGACGTCACCATCGTAGTTCTTGCAGGCCCAGATGTAGCCGCCGTTCCACTTGAGGCAGCAGGCGACCATGTCATCTATAAGCCGGTGCTGATACTCGAGGCCGGCGGCTTTGAACTTTTCGGCGAACTCGGCCTCATAGACCTCCTCGAACAGTTCCTTGAAGCGCCCGTCGTATTGCTTGAGGATCGTGTTCTTGGTGGATAGGTAGACGGGAAAGTTGCGCTGGAGGCCGTAGTTGAACGATGCGCGCGCGAAGTCGCGGATCGAGTGGTCGAGGTTGAACATCGCCATTGCGACCCCGCCGCCGTCGGTGTCGACGACTTCGTGCTCGGTAACGGTGCCATCCTTCGCCTCGATCTTGAGCGTGATCTTGGCGGCGCCGTCGAACTTAAGGTCGGTGGCGCGATATTGGTCGCCGAAGGCGTGGCGCCCGATGACGATGGGCTGGGTCCAGCCGGGTACAAGACGGGGTACGTTGCGGCAGATTATCGGCTCGCGAAAGATGACGCCGCCGATACGGTTGCGGATGGTCCCGTTCGGCGACTTCCACATTTTCTTGAGGTTGAACTCTTCGACGCGCGCCTCATCCGGCGTGATGGTCGCGCATTTGACGCCGACGCCGTGCTTTTTGACTGCATCGGCCGCCTCGATCGTCACGTGATCGTCCGTCCGGTCACGGTTTTCCATGCCAAGGTCGTAGGTTTCGACGGGAAGTTCGAGGTAGGGATGGATCAGCTTTTCTTTGATGAAGTCCCACATAATGCGGGCCATCTCGTCGCCTTCAAGGTCGACGACTGTGCCAGTCACATTGATTTTTGACATCAATAGTTCTCCGGAATTGGGGCGGGCCAACAGGCGACGCTCTGATTACAACTTTGCAACCTGTTAAGGCTTGCCGTCGCCGTCCGGGTCGAGCAGGCGGTGCATGTGGACGATGAAGTAGCGCATATGGGCATTGTCGACCGTTCGTTGGGCGGCGCCTTTCCAGGCATCGTAGGCGGCTGCGTAATTCGGATAGATACCCACGACGTCCAGCTCATCGAGGTCGGCGAACTCGATACCGTCGAGATCCTTCAATTCTCCGCCGAAGACGAGGTGAAGAAGCTGTTGCGGTTGGTCGGTGTCATCAGGGGTGGTGGCGGCCATGGATCTGCTCCGTGTTCCGGATTTTCAAGTTGTTTGAGCGCTTAGGCGATTGAGCGGGAGCTGTCCACATAGCCGTTCGTAGCTGAACTGCCTGGGCTGCTTTGGACTGCCTTGGGCCGCCTTGGATCGCGAGATTGTTCATTCAGCCGGCGCTAGAAGTTGCAGGGGGGTGACAGAATTCGGGCAGATGAACAGGCGGCAGGCAGAAAATCTGGTCGAAGGTACATCGACTGCTCAAATGCGCGCCAAAAATCGGTTTTGATTATTTATTGGGCAGAATGGGGTGTTGCAGCGCAAAATTTGATCTCGACGATGTGTACCGCGCTCGCGATCTTGGAGGTCTGCACGCAACCTCTGTTGGAGAAGTCCATGTCAATTACGCGAAGATCCTTGTTCGGGGCGGCTGCCTTGGCGGCTACCATGGCCGTGTCGGGTCCGGCGCTTTCTCAGGAAACGATCAAGGTCGGCATTCTTCATTCGCTCTCCGGCACGATGGCGATCAGCGAGACAACGCTCAAAGACGCCATGCTCATGCTGATCGAAGAGCAAAACAAGAAGGGCGGTTTGCTTGGCAAGAAGCTCGAGCCTGTTGTCGTTGATCCGGCATCGAACTGGCCGCTGTTTGCCGAGAAGGCGCGCGAGTTGATCAGCCAAAAGGAGGTTGCTGCGGTTTTCGGCTGCTGGACTTCTGTGTCGCGGAAATCGGTGCTGCCCGTCTTCAAGGAACTGAACTCGGTCCTGTTCTATCCGGTTCAGTACGAAGGCGAAGAAAGTGAGCGCAACGTGTTCTACACGGGCGCTGCGCCGAACCAGCAGGCTATCCCAGCCGTCGACTACCTGATGAGCGAAGAGGGCGGATCGGTTAAGCGCTGGGTGCTGGCCGGTACGGATTATGTCTATCCGCGCACAACGAACAAAATCCTCGCCGCCTATCTCAAGTCGAAAGGCGTCAAGGATGCGGACATAATGATCAACTACACGCCGTTCGGCCACTCCGACTGGCAGACGATCGTGTCCGACATCAAGAAGTTCGGATCCGCGGGCAAAAAGACGGCGGTTGTCTCGACGATCAACGGTGACGCGAACGTCCCGTTCTACAAGGAACTCGCGAACCAGGGCATCGAGGCGACTGAAATTCCGGTCGTCGCCTTTTCGGTCGGCGAAGAAGAATTGGCCGGTATCGACACGTCGAACCTGGTCGGACATCTCGCCGCGTGGAACTATTTTCAGTCTGTCGAAAACGAGGCGAATTCAGCCTTCATCAAAAAGTGGCGCGCTTTCACCAAAAACCCGAAGCGCGTGACGAATGATCCGATGGAAGCGCACTACATCGGCTTCAACATGTGGGCGAAGGCTGTCACGAAAGCTGGCACGACCGATCCAGACAAGGTGATCGACGCGCTCATCGGTATCGAGGCGCCGAACCTGACGGGCGGCATGTCGAAGATGCTGCCGAACCATCACATCACGAAACCGGTCCTGATCGGTGAGATCCTTGAGGATGGCCAGTTCGATGTGGTCTGGAAAACCAAAGGCCTCGTGCCGGGTGATGCCTGGTCGGACTTCCTGCCGGGTTGGAAAGACCTCGTTGCTGACTGGGCCGACAAGAAATGCGGCAACTTCAACAAGGCCAAGGGCACCTGCGGCGCATCCTGACGGCTGGGCCGCTAGCTAACAACTGATCTCACACAACACGGGCCACCACAAGGCGGGCCACAATACAGGCAGGGGCGCCTCACAGGTCTGGCGCCCTTGCAAGTCTTTCGATGGAATCGGGGAAGCGATGCATCGCGCATCACGTTACATTGCAGGTCTCGTCAGTGCCGGGCTGGTCAGCTTTCTGATCGCCCTTGGTACGTACTCCGCGACCAGTGCCGCGCAGGAGGCGTCGCTTGATCAGGCGATCGAGCTGCTCGCGGCGCGTTCCTACGCCAGAACGGTGGAGGCAGTTGAGGTGATTGCCACCTCGGGCGTTGATCATGCGCCGGCCCTTCTGACGGCATTGACCAAGCGCCGCGTCTATCTGAGTAAGGATGGCGCCACAGCCGTCTACAGGACGGGACGCAATTATTTTGACCTGCGCACGGGTGAACCGCTCAAGGGACGGCCCGACGGGGTCAAGGGTGCCCGCGTGAACAATCGGATCCGCGGAGAGATCAAGGCCGCGCTCGGTACCCTGCAACTGCGCGCGAAAGATCCGGCCAAGCGTCTTTCGGCGGCTGAAGAAGTCATGCACAACAAGGACACGAGTGTCCTGCCGGCGCTTGAGAAAGTGATTGCCAAGGAACGTGATGCCACGGTCAAGCAGACCTTGATCGAGACACGGGCGGCGCTGATCATTGCCGACGCGAAGAGCACCAAGGCCGATAAGCTGGATGCGATTACGATCCTTGAAGCGCGCGGTAAGCAGGACGCTCTCGTTGCGCTCAGACCGGCGCTTCAGGACAGTGACGCAGAGGTCGCCGCGGCAGCCGGATCGGCGGTCAAGTCCGTTGAAGCCTGGCTTGCGATGGCTGAAAACTTCCAGAATGTTTGGTATGGCCTCTCGCTCGGTTCAGTCCTTCTGCTTGCTGCGATCGGGCTTGCCATTACGTTCGGTGTCATGGGCGTCATCAATATGGCCCATGGCGAGATGGTGATGCTCGGCGCCTATACGACCTTCGTTGTGCAAGAGATGTTCCGCACATATCTGCCGGAGGCGTTCGACCTCTCGCTGCCGGTGGCCATTCCTTTGGCGTTTCTCGTTGCAGGCGCGGTCGGGATCGCCATTGAGCGCGGCGTCATCCGTTATCTTTATGGGCGCCCCCTTGAGACGCTGCTCGCGACATGGGGGATCAGTCTGATACTGCAGCAGGCGGTGCGCACGGTCTTCGGGCCGACCAACCGCGAAGTTGGCGCACCGTCGTATATGTCGGGCGGCTTTGAATTTCTCGGCCTCGCCATCACCTACAACCGGCTCTGGATCATTGTTTTCACGCTGGTGGTGTTTGCCTGTCTGCTGCTGGTGCTGCGTTATTCCGCGCTCGGGCTGCAGATGCGTGCGGTCACGCAGAACCGCCGGATGGCGGCCTCAATGGGCATCCGGACTGGTTATGTCGACGCGATGACGTTTGGTCTTGGTTCGGGTATCGCCGGTATTGCCGGGGTCGCCCTCAGCCAGATCGACAACGTTTCACCTAATCTAGGCCAGAACTACATCATCGATAGTTTCATGGTCGTCGTGTTCGGCGGTGTCGGCAGCTTGTGGGGGACGTTTGTGTCCGCCATGGCGCTCGGGGTCACCAACAAATTTCTTGAGCCCTGGGCTGGTGCTGTGCTCGCCAAGATCATGATCCTGGTGTTGCTTATCCTGTTTATCCAGAAGCGGCCGCGGGGGCTGTTCGCACTCAAAGGACGGGCGGTCGAAGCATGATCACACGACACCTGGCCAGCCTCAGCGATACCGGTAGCCGGATCTTTCTGGCGGTGCTTGCGCTGCTCGCGCTCTACGTCGCGGTGGGCAACCTGCTCGTGCCGGAAGGCAGTGCCTTTCACGTGCCGCCGCACGTCGTGGCGCTGATCGGGAAGTATCTTTGCTTTGCGATTCTCGCCGTCGCGCTTGATCTCGTGTGGGGCTATTGCGGCATCCTCTCGCTTGGGCATGCCGCGTTCTTTGCCCTCGGCGGGTATGCGATGGGTATGTACCTGATGCGTCAGATCGGCAGCCGCGGCGTCTACGGAGATCCGGTTCTGCCGGACTTCATGGTGTTTTTGAACTGGCAGGAATTGCCGTGGTTCTGGCACGGCTTCGACTACTTCGCGTTTGCTCTATTGATGGTCGTGCTCGTACCCGGGGTGCTGGCCTTCTGTTTCGGCTGGCTCACGTTTCGCTCGCGCGTTACGGGGGTTTATCTGTCGATCATTTCGCAGGCGATGACGTATGCACTGCTGCTGGCGTTCTTCCGCAATGAGATGGGTTTTGGCGGCAACAACGGGCTGACGGACTTCAAGGACATTCTCGGCTTCGATATTCAGGCGGCCGGCACGCGGGTGGCGCTATTCCTCGCGACGGTGCTGTTGCTTGCGCTCACCTATGTCGTGGCGCGAATGATGGTCACGTCGACGTATGGGAAGGTGATCACCGCCGTGCGCGATGCGGAGAGCCGGGCGCGCTTCCTCGGCTACCGGGTCGAGAATTACAAGTTGCTGGCGTTCGTTGTCTCGGCCTGCATGGCGGGGTTGGCGGGCGCGCTTTACGTGCCGCAGGTCGGCATCATCAATCCGTCTGAATTCCAGCCGGCGAACTCGATCGAAGCCGTCGTCTGGGTGGCGGTGGGCGGCCGTGGCACGTTGACGGGGGCCGCGCTCGGCGCGGTGACCATCAACTTCCTGAAGACGACGTTCACCACTGGCGCCCTCGCTCCCTACTGGTTGTTCGTGCTCGGTGGCACCTTCATCCTGTCGACCCTGTTCCTGCCGAAAGGGATGGTGGGGACCGCGGCGGAACTCTGGCACCGCTACCGTCCGGGGAAAGCGAAGCCGTCATCGAGCGGGGCCGTACCGCAGGCGGCGGAGTAGGGCAATGGAAGACACCCGCATCAATGCCCCGCCCCAACCGCGCAGTGTGCTCTATCTCGATGGCGTGACGGTATCGTTCGATGGGTTCCGGGCGCTCAATTCGCTCTCGCTGTTTCTGGAGCCGGGTGAAATGCGAGCGATCATCGGGCCGAATGGCGCCGGCAAGACAACGATGATGGATGTGATTACCGGCAAGACGCGGCCGGACCGCGGTGAAGTCGTGCTCGATGATCTTCATGATCTCACGACGCTTGATGAGGCGGAAATCGCCAACCTCGGCGTCGGGCGCAAGTTTCAAAAGCCGACAGTTTTCGAAGGACATACGGTTGGCGACAATATCCGGTTGGCGCTGGCGGGCGAACGCACGCCGTGGTCGGCGCTGTTTGGTGCGCGCAACAGGATCGGCGATGACGACATCGATGAAGTGCTCACGCGCGTCCGTTTGATCGACCATCGAGAGCGGCTGGGCGGTGATCTCAGTCACGGCCAGAAGCAATGGCTGGAAATTGCAATGCTGTTGGCGCAGGACCCGAAACTGTTGCTCGTTGATGAGCCGGTGGCGGGCATGACGGATGCTGAAACGGAAGATACGGCGGTTCTGCTGCGCGATATTTCCAAGACACATTCGGTTGTGGTCGTCGAACACGACATGGCCTTTGTGCGCGCGCTCGATGTCAAGGTCACCTGTCTGCATGAGGGCCGTGTGATTTCCGAAGGTTCGATCGATGCGGTCTCGAAGGATGAGCGTGTCATCGAGGTCTATCTCGGCAGATAGGGGAAAGGGAGGTGGTTATGTTGCGGCAAGGGGAAGCGCTCGAGATGCCGAAGCTGAAGCCTGACTTGCGGATACTTGGGCGGACGCCGCAGCCTTTGCGATCCGTCAGGCAAACCGGCTTCGTGAAGCCAGTATCGGCACCGCCGCAGCTGCCGGTCCCGGCCGCGGCCGTACCGGAACCGGCGATCGATGTTGGCCCGGACGGCGAATATGGCGCAATTGAAAACCGATGGTGGCGTCCTCGGAGACCTAATCTCAAAGCGGGAATGGTCATACTCGAGCGCCCGAACGCTGCCAGACTGAAGGTTGGCCGGGCGGAGCAACACAAAATTGGCGGCCTTGCGGTGGCGCGTGAGTGGCAGGCGCAAAAGGGGGCGACGTCGCTGGCGGAGCGTATACGTCGGTTGCTGCAACAGCGGCGCGCTGAGACGCCGCCGCATAAGCCGGTCGTCGCGATGCTCAAAACGCAAAAGATAGAGCGCGGCACGCCAACGGTGCGCGCAGCGGCACGGGCCGCACTGAAACCGGCGCTATTGTTTCCGAGCGCCGATGAACCAAGCGGTGAGCCAGAACCAGAGCCGCTCGAGCTTTCGCGGCCATGCGCGGCATTGGGGGCCGAGGCAGCGTCGCATCTTGATCAGGTCCGGTCCGCCGGCGAGGGGGGAGAGTACCGTACGACGGCAACGGACGAGATGACCGTGGCGTTGGTGCCTGAGCGAGCGGCGGCGCCAAGTCCGCAAGCGGGCGAACCGCCGTCGCCGCAACGTCCGGACATTGAACCTGTGGAGCAGGCTTCCGCCGCCAGGACAGATAGGCCCGCGGCATCCCGAAAATTTCGGCTGCCGTTCGGCCTCGGTCGTCTGTTCGGGACCTAATGAAGGAGTGAGGGTTTGCTAACCGTCGACGAAATCGATCTCAAGTATGGCGCGGCGCAGGTCCTTCGCGGGGTTTGCCTCGAAGCGCGGTTGGGCAACGTGACGTGCGTGCTCGGACGCAACGGCGTTGGCAAGACAAGCCTGCTGCGCGCCATCACGGGGCAGCAGCCGATCAGCGCCGGGCGAATCAACTGGGCGGATGTGGACATCTCGAAGATGCCGCAGCATCAGCGTGCGCGCAAAGGCATCGCCCTGGTACCGCAGGGGCGCGAAATTTTTCCGCTGCTCACGGTGAAGGAGAATCTCGAAACTGGCTATGCGGCGGCCGGTCCTGGCCAGCGCTTCGTGCCGGATGAAATCTACGAGCTCTTTCCCGTATTGAAGGATATGCTGCACCGTCGAGGCGGGGATCTCTCCGGTGGTCAGCAACAACAACTGGCGATCGGGCGGGCTCTCGTTGCACGCCCGTCCCTGTTGGTTCTGGATGAGCCGACCGAAGGCATTCAGCCCTCGATCATCAAAGATATTGCGCGTGTCATAGATTATCTGAGGAACAAGGGGGAAATGGCGATCGTCCTCGTCGAGCAATACTTCGAGTTCGCGCGTGATCTCGCGGACAATTACGCCGTGATGGATCGCGGACAGATCGTACTGTCCGGGACGCGGCAAGAGATGGATGAAAAAAATGTCCGCGGTCATCTCTCGGTCTGATCGACCTGAACAACGCGCATGTCCCGGTGCGGCGCGCGCGCTCGGTGCAATGCGCGTCGCCGGCGGGGTAGATGTTCGCGCCGAAGTGCGCGGCGGCAAGAGCCGGGTGACGCATTTGCGTGAGCGGGACGGCTTCAAGGTGCGGTTTGCCCGCCGGGCCAGTCCGCCTGAAGGGGTGATCATCAATACCGGCGGCGGGCTTGCGAGCGGTGATGCCATCCGTCAGACATTCGATGTCGGGAAAGACGCGGAACTCACGATGACCACGCAGGCCGCCGAGCGCTGCTATCGTTCCGGCGACGGCGCCACGACGTCGATCGACGTTGCCGCGACAGTCAATGACAATGCGGTGCTCAATTGGCTGCCGCAGGAAACAATAATCTATGATGAAGCGCGTCTGTCACGTTCGATCGACGTCAGTCTCGCACCGACAGCGCGGCTACTCATGTCGGAGACGGTGGTTTTCGGGCGCCGGGCCATGGGGGAAATCCTGCGCGGCGGGTTATTTACCGACCGCTGGCGCATTGTGCGTGACGGCAAACTTATCTTTGCCGAAAACGCCAGGGTTGGCGACGACGTGTTCGATGACTTCACGGCGTCTGCAATCACCGGGGGCGCGCATGCCGCCGTGACGCTGCTACTTGCCTCGGGCGACGGCGAGGAACGCCTTGCCAGGGCACAGTCTGTCACCGATGCTGCCCCCTTCAAGTGTGCCGCGTCGGCCTGGCATGGCAAACTCGTCGTGCGTGGCCTCGCGGAGAGGGCGCAGGACGTCCGGCACCTCATGCATGTTCTTGTTCCGGCACTGGGTGGACCGCCCATGCCGCGTTCCTGGTTGACCTGACGGAAGCCCTTTCATGAACCTGACCCCTCGAGAAAAAGACAAATTGCTCGTCGCGATGGCAGCCAACGTCGCGCGGCGCCGCCTTGAACGCGGCGTCAAGCTCAACCATCCCGAAGCCGTCGCTCTCATCACGGATTTCGTCGTCGAGGGGGCGCGGGACGGGCGGCCCGTCTCGGAACTCATGCAGGCCGGCGCCGAAATCATTGCGCGCGATCAGGTGATGGAGGGTATCGCCGAGATGATCCACGATGTTCAGGTCGAGGCGACTTTTCCGGATGGCACGAAGCTTGTCACCATCCACAATCCCATTCGATAACCTGTAGCGATAAGGAAGATTACCGTGATGATAAGAACCTACCTGGCACTAATGTCTTTGGTGGCCGTTTCAACTGGCGCACTGGCTCACCAGGACGGCACGCTGCACAGTCACCCCCACCTGCTGGTCAGTAATGAGCTTATTGCCGCGGTGCTGCTGACGGCGTTTACCGGACTGTGTCTTGGCGTACGCCACGTTATAAAAAAGCGTGTCGCCGCGCGCAAGCGGAACATCAGATGATCCCGGGCGAAGTCATTCCGCGTGAGGGCTCAATCGAGCTCAACGCGGGCCGCGAGACGATAGAGATCGACGTGGCGAACACGGGCGACCGGCCGATCCAGGTCGGCAGCCATTATCATTTCTTCGAGACCAATCCAGCGCTCAGTTTCGATCGGGAAAGGACGCGCGGCTTTCGATTGGACATTGCAGCCGGCACGGCCGTGCGTTTTGAGCCCGGCCAATCGCGGACGGTGGTGCTGGTCGCGCTTTCAGGGGACCGCAAGGTCTTTGGATTTCGCCAGGCCGTCATGGGCGATCTTTGAGGGGGAAACGACGTATGCCAGCCCAAATAGCCCGCGACGTCTACGCAGATATGTTCGGCCCGACCGTTGGTGACAAGGTTCGCCTTGCCGATACTGAGCTTTTCATCGAGGTTGAACGCGATCTGACGACCTACGGCGAGGAGGTCAAATTCGGCGGTGGCAAGGTGATCCGCGATGGCATGGGCCAGAGCCAGGTGACGCGCGCCGGCGGCGCGGTCGACACGGTAGTCACGAACGCACTGATCGTCGATGTTAGCGGAATCTACAAGGCCGATATCGGGCTGAAGGATGGCCGCATCGTGGGCATCGGCAAGGCCGGCAATCCGGACATTCAGCCCGGCGTGACGATCATCGTTGGCCCGGGCACCGAGGTAATTGCCGGCGAAGGCAAGATCCTGACGGCGGGCGGTTTCGATGCCCATATCCACTTTATCTGCCCACAGCAGATCGAAGAGGCGTTGATGTCAGGTGTCACCACCATGCTCGGCGGCGGTACCGGGCCGGCGACTGGCACCAACGCCACAACTTGCACGCCCGGTCCATGGCACATCGAGATGATGCTGCGTGCCGCCGATGCATTTCCGATGAACCTCGCCTATGCCGGCAAGGGCAATGCCGCCCAGCCCGGCGCGTTGGTCGAGCAGATCGAAGCCGGTGCGTGTGCGCTCAAACTTCATGAAGACTGGGGAACGACGCCGGCTGCGATCGACAACTGCCTCGCCGTCGCAGACGATCACGACGTCCAGGTCATGATCCATACCGACACGCTCAACGAAAGTGGCTTCGTCGAAGACACGATCGCGGCGTTCAAGGGGCGCACGATCCATGCGTTCCACACCGAAGGCGCCGGCGGCGGCCACGCG